>JAZRHA010000040.1:0-18710 GCA_045644515.1 Elusimicrobiaceae bacterium
AGAAAAGAACAAAAAAAGGTCTTTTTTAAGTAATTTAAAAATAAGGTAAAAATGTGAAAATGATGATATTGTTTAGAACAAATTTACGACGATAAATAATACAAAATACCAATTATAAACAGGAAGGAATAAAAAAGTTTCATTTATATTTATATATAAGCAGAGCAAAATGGCTTATATAAATTTAATTAAAAAGAGATGGTAATTAAAATGATAAGTATAAATACAGATGTAAAACAAATCACAAAAAGATTGCTGACTGTAAATGAGTTAGCGGAATACATGGGTACAACCCCCAAAAGCATTTACACTCAAAAATGCAAAGGGAAAATACCCAAAGCTTGCATCATCAAACGTGGCAAATCTCTCAGGTTTGACATCATTGAGGTCGATAAATGGATAATTGACTTAAACGGTGAAGCAAACGCATAAGGAAGTAAACTTGCCCGGTAGGTCGTTACGTCGATTTACCGGGCAAAAACAGCTGGCTTTACGTCAGAAATAATTATAAAATTAATTTATAGGTAGGATTTTACAATGAGTAAAGAAATAAGAAAACCATTTGCTGAAAAAAACGGTTTATATATCAATACGAAAGGAGAGTGGGGCTTTGTCTATACAGATTCTAACGGTAAGAGAAGAAGAGAAATAGCAGGTACCTACGAACATGCAGTAAAACAACGTAAAACAAGATTGTCGGAGATTGCAAATAATAAAAGAAAAATTTCAGGTTCTTACGATACCAGAACTTTCAAGGAAGCATTACCGATATTTATAGAAAATCATGTAAACAACCTTGGTTCTAAAAAGAGCACCACATCTATGATAAATAAAATTGCTACTGAGTTTAACTATATGAAACTATGCAATATAAGTACACTTAGTATAAATAGTTTTTATAATAGAATGGGAAGGGAATATTCATATTCTTATGCTAACAGAATTATGGGTGTCTACAGTAAATTCTTTAATTCTATGATAGATTGGGATTTATTTTCAGGTAATAACCCTTGCCTTAAGGTAAAAAAGAAGAAACCGGAAAATTATGAACCAAACCCATTATCTGAAGAAGAAACAAGACAATTTATAGCAACTGTGGCAGATTATATAAGACCTTGTGTATATATAGGATTTTATACAGGTTTAAGATGCAAAGAGTTATTAAACTTGAGGTGGGAATATATAAATATGGAAAGTAACACCATCAGGATAACCGAAACTAAAACCGGATTACCAAGAACTTTAGGCATATCAAAAGATATAAAAGAAGTTTTAAATAAAATAGGTCCTAAAAAAGAGGGTAATGTGTTCTTTATTACACACTCACAACTCAGAAGTCAATTTGATATAACTTGCAAGAAACTAGGTCTTAGACATACCCGTCCGCACGATATGAGGCATACTTTTGCTGTAACATTTCTTAATAAAGGCGGAAGAATTGAAATATTACAAAGATTACTTGGTCATAGAAGTTTAAAAACAACCCAAAAGTATTTGCGTTTTAAGAAAGACGAAATAGCAGTTAATATGCTTGTTATGGATGGTTTTGTTTCGCCGGAGGTGATTAACATATCAAATAATGATATAAACCATACTGCCATAAACCCTTCAAGTAACCCTAACTATGCAACAGCAGGAACGAGTTCAGGGGTATAAAGGGGGAGCTATGGTGGTGGCGTGTCGAATTTTTGTCGAATTTCTAAATTTTGCACTTGATTTGAAAATTTGGTATAATATATGTGTTGCAAGAAATTGCGACGGTAAATTTGAAAATTTTATTAGTTTTAAGCCCAGTTGGCGCAGTGGTAGCGCGTTCCCTTGACATGGGAAAGGTCACAGGTTCAAATCCTGTACTGGGCAATTTTTATTTTATACAAACTGCAAAAATTATAATGACAAAAAGACCTATTTGCTTTATAGGTCATAAGGCCCTTTCATTATTTCCTATTAACTAGTAAAATAGATAGTAAGGATATTAGTAAAATTAATTTGTTCTATATTAAAGGAGGTACAAACCAAAATGAAACAATTAATGAAAATATTATGTATTGTTATGTTAAGCATACTTGGATTATCTATAATTGCGAAGGCTGCCACTAGCAAAGCTCAACGAGAATTTGAAGAAAAAGTTTTAGACCTATTAAAATCAAATAGTTTGGAAGAGCTACAGGAATATATAGAAAGTATTCCAGACTGTACATATCTTGAAGATGGTACGGTTCCCCCCCTCTGCACTCTCAACAGAATGGATAATCGGGATTTTGTAACCCATACATTTCATGGATCAATTGAATATGATGGGTATAAGGATTTTACCGTAGTAAATATTGATGCAGCTTTACATAGAGGGTTTGAATCTCTATATACGTATTTGTATGATGAATACTACCGGACGCTTGATATAAGCAAATACAGAAATTTTTACAGTCGTTTTCGTAACACTTGGTTGTCCGAAAAAGTTGAAAAAACAATGATCAAACTTTGGCAAAAAGGGGATTTCCTTGATAAATACAACTATTTCTCTTGTGTTACCGGTGAAACACTTTTTACTACAATTTATGTTTCTTATATAATTGGTTTAGACCCATTTAAATATGTCGGTAAAAAAATTCTTATGAATCTTTATACTTATGACGGCGGAAATGAAAGAGTTTACAAGATATTAAGTGAAATGAAACAAAAAGCCAAAAAACTGGATGCCATGAACCTGTTCCAAGAAGTTTTACATGAATGGTTTTATTCAATAATTTCTTATGAAGAATGGGATAAAACTGAAATGGGATATTATCAAGGTACGAAACAAGAACGTATGTATAGATTTTTCGATGAGGTAGGTTGGGATGCGTTCGGTAAAGTTGGTATTAAATCAACAAGTTGGGAAAGGCATGTAATCAAATTGAATATTCTTTCGTGCAGACGTGTGTTGGAATATAAACAAGTATATAATTTTGATAAGATTTGTTCTGCTTTTGAAAAGGGTGCAGAAAAGTATGGCTTTTATTACCCCCCATATGTAGAACCGAGTATTGAGGAAAAAATAGAAGGAATTAATACACAATTTAAAGAAAAATACATGATGGCTCTTTGAGGAATAATTGAAAATGATACGTACATATAGATTTGTTTTTATATTAATTATTGGAATGTTTTGTTCTGTAAATGCAATGTCCGGTGTTACTACTTGTTCTGAAGTTCAGTCCGAATTTAATGCAAAAGTACTTGAATTATTGGAAAGTAATAAGTTGGAACGTTTGAAAGAATACACGGAAAGTATTCCTGATTGTGTAGAACTCACGGATAAAAATGAACTATCCACAATCTGTACTAATGATAGAACAGACGGTAAAGATTTTCTATGGCATGTTTGGAAAAAGGGCCTGAATAAAAATAAGAATATAGTTGGAATTGATGCAGGTATATATACAGCACTTGGTGTTCTTTATAGAAAATTATATAAAGCAGAGCCGAATATTTGGAATCGTGAAAATTATTATAATTTTTACAAACGTTATAAGTACACCTGGCTTCAAGATACTGTGGAACTTATATTTATTCAACTTTGGCAAAGAGGTTCAATATTTAAGAAGTGGGATGGGTTTTCAGGCATGACTGGGCGTCATATATATACTACACTTTACATTTCAAGTATGCTTGGGTTTGACAGTATCTACAAATATATAAGCCCTGAAATTAAATTGGATAAAGATATATACGGTGGTGGCAGGAATTGGCTTCGTAGTATTTTATCCGAGATGAAAGAAAAAAGTGATGAGTTTAAAGATCCTAATTTGTTATTAACAATAAAGTCTGATTGGTTTGACTCTATAATGATTAACGAAAAAGATAATGAAGAACGCAATTATTATCAAGGTATAAAGGGTAAAAGGAAATTTGAAATGTTAAATGAAAGCGGTTGGGATATGTTTATGGAAGGTGGTTTTGAACCTACTAATTGGGAAAAACATGCAGTTACTTTAAATGTTCGTGCTTGCCCACATGTACATAATCTGCAAGTTTGTGAATCATTTAAAAAGGGAGCAATTAAATATGGTTTTTATACTCCTCCCGAAGTAATAGAAAAACAACTTGAGGCAAAATTAATGGAGGCTGTAAACAGAACTTCAGGCAAATTTGATAAAGGACATTTTAATCCTTTCTTATAAAATGAAAACCCCGGTTTGTAAAATTTAAAAGCCGGGGTTTTTACTGCTATTTGTAAATTTTATTTTGCCGGATATAATACAACAGTTGTTTTACCTGCACCGTTGATAAAGGGTACAATTAAAACATCTTGGTAACTACCTAAGGAACCTTGTAATAAATCTACAGTATAACCGCCAAGCGGAGCATCAGCAAAACTTTCTAAAGAGGAACCGTCCCATTTAAGTAAAATTAATTTCCCCCTATGATAAGAACCGAAGGTGCTAGATAAAATGCCGAGTTTAGACTCATTTTGAAGCCCGGCAACAATTATCCCCCCATCTTTATTATATAAAGCAATGGAAGAATAAAATTTCAAAATATCATTATCAAACTTAATTCTGTTTGGAGTGGATGCAAAATTAAATTTTGACGGGCTGTTTATATAAGAACTTCTTTTATCAAATTGTAAACGCAGCTTTCCGCTAGGTTGGGTATATATCACGTTCTGTTTATCATTATCGAATTTAGCCAGATTAAAACCATAAATGTTGTGAAATTTATAAGCTTTTAACTGTTCACCGGTATGATATTTACCGTCTTTATATTCTAAAACCGCCGGGGTTAAAGTTTTAAATTTGCCGGACACATTGGTAATATTTTGTGTATATAAAACGCGTCTGCCATTAAAAGGGGCAATACCTTTAACAAGCCCGCGTATTGTTGCTTTCTCTATAAAATTATTATTTTCTACTTCATAAACTGCGGTATTAAAATGATTTCTTACCCCGTCAAAATAAGAAATAAAAATTTCATTTTTGTTATTATTGTTTAAGTCAGCATTGTCTAAGGAAATAATTTTATTCATGGGGCTGAACTTAAATTCTGTAATTTTATTTAATTTATCGTCTTGCAAATTATAGGCAATGATATTGTTATCTTCGTAGGCAATAATTAAATTACTTTCGCCGCTGCCAATAATATCTCCTGCAGTAAAAGCAAGGGCTTTACCTTCAAGTGCAGCACTTTGCCAAACTGCCTTTATGGTGTTTTGATCTTTTTGTTCATTAATTATATTCGTTGTAGATGCGGAAACTTGAATATTTGCATTTAAGCCTTCAAGTTTATCTTCTTTACCTATATTATTAATAGTGCCTATTGCAAAAAGATTTTCCACTTCAGTAATTTTTCCGGTTAAACGGCGTTCTATGGTTTTGCCCAAAACTTTACCAGTTTTGGGGTTTTTAATTTCACTACCCCAAAAAGTTACGGTAAAGTTATCATTTACTTTCGGTTTATCTTGAAAATCTGAAATATCAAGGTAAACTTGTTCACCGTTTTGTTTAACGATGAGTGCTTCCTGCGCAAGTAATTGTGAGGAAGAAAAAATAAAAATAATAAGGAATAAAAATAATTTTTTCATAATTAGATTATATATAATTTTTACCTCATGTTAAATTAGAACTTGACATTTTACTTAAAAAGTTTTAAAGTATATATGTAGTCAGTTAATTAACTAATTCCTAAGGAGGAAAAATGAAAAAACTACTCGTTGCAGTATTGGCATTTGCTTTATTCGCTCCTGCCTTTGCTGTTGAAAATGTTCAAATCACCGGTGATATTCAAACCATCGGTTTAAACCTTGAAGGTCAAGGTGTTATTGAAAATCAAAGAGGTACAACAAACCGCGTAATGTTCGGTCTTGGTGTAGATTTGGTTGAAGATGTTCATGCTAAATTAACATTTGCACATAGAAACATTTTTGGTCAAGAAGCTCTTTCAGGTGAAACCATGTCCGCTACTGCTGGTACCAACAGGAGTTTTTTACAAAGAACTTATTTGGCAGAAGCCTATGTTACCATTGCGAACGTTTTTGATGCATTAGAAGTTAAAGTTGGCCGCCAATTTTATGGCGATGAAAAAAGCGCTGTAATGTATTTTGGTCCTGATTATGATTATGCCGTTGGAAATAAATATTATTCTCTTGACGGTGTTACTGTCAAATACAATGGAGAAAACTTAATTGTAACAGCATCTTACTTCAAACCATTAGATAGGGTGACTGCTAATGATTTGGCTAATAATGCTACTGATACAAACCTCGGTGGTTTGGATTTAAATTTAAAACTCAGTGAAACACTTTCCGCATCTGCTTATGTCTATGATGTAAGAACAGTTGGCGCAAATAATTTTGGTTTCTGGGGTGTTAAACCTACTTTTGAAAATGATAATGTCAAATTAGGTGTAGAATTTGCAAGAAATTATGGTGCACATGAAAAGGGTTGGCAAGTTAAAGCAGACTTGGCTTTACCTATTGCAAGTGATGATTTTACATTTACACCTCGTGTAACCTATTTAAAATCTGAAAAAGGTTTTGAAGCCTATGGTAACTATCGCCCTGGTTTAATGTTCGGTAGTGTATTAGGTGTTGTTAACAGAGCAACTATAATAGCCGCTAACCCTACCCCTACAATTGGCAATTGGGAAATTATTAATGCCGGTTTGTGCATGAAATTTGCAAACCTTGAAAAATGGGGTTTTGGCTTAGATTTCTATACCGGAGAATTAAACAGTGTTTTCAACGGTAACAGTTGGGAAGCAAAAGTCGTTTACAATCATAACGAATATGTTGCATTCAACTTAACCGGTGCAGTGTTAACCAATGTTAAACACTTTACTGCTTCACCGACCGCTTTACAACTTGGTATGAACGTTAAGTTCTAATTGAATCTATAAGCATATAAATTCAAATACCCTCGTGGAAACACGGGGGTATTTTTTATAGTGAAATTGTAATATTTAAAATAAAATTTATTCTTTTATAGGTTTTTGGATAAGGAATAATCCGCAGAAAATAATGAGTAGACCAATCAATTCATAAATAGCCGGATAGCGGCGCAAGGCAAAAATATCAAGCACCATAGCAATAACCGGTGTAAAATAAGTTACTGATGCCATACGTGTTGCCCCCCACCTTTTAATAAGTGCCACCATAAGTAAAAATGCTATTGCTGAAGAAAACACTCCGGCACAAATTATTGAAATTATTACTTTTACAGAAAATTGGCTGTTTGCAGGGAACGGCTCAAGCATAAAAGCAAGAACAAATAAGATTACAGCAGAAATTAAATATTGGTAGAAGGTATTTGCTTCTAAAGTAGTGTTAAAGTTATCAACCATAATTTTTTTTGTTATGACATTTCCAAGCCCGTAAGACCAGGCCATAAATAAAAGTGCAATATAACCATAAATTTCTGTGGAATTTATTCCGTGGAAATTGGCACTCACCTTCGGCCAAGTAATAATAAGCAAACCGATAATGCCGAAAACTATACCGAAAGCGCGGCGCCAGGTAAAACGGTCCACACCTTTTAAAATTATTGCACCTGTAATAAAGGACCATATCGGTACAGTACCGTTAAAAATCCCCCCCACTGTAGGTGCAACAAAGCGCTGCCCCCATGATAATGCAGCAAAAGGAAAAAGTATTAATAAAAATCCTATAACAAAGGGGCGCCAAAGTTGTTTAATGTCAATTTTTAGACTTTTCTTTTGAATTGTGTATAAGACGAGGAAAAATACTAAGCCAGCTAAAACCCTAAAAAATGTACTCCAATAAGGCGGCAAAGCGGTAACAATATTTTTTGTTGCCAAAAAAGCCGTACCCCAACAAAGTGCCAAACAAAATGCCAAAAAGTAACTCATAGATCCCCTCTCAAATATTTATCGTAAATTTCTTTATCTTGTTCGCTAAAGCAGGCAAAAATTATTTCCTGTATTTGTTTTAGTTTCGGTGCAATTCCTTTAACGGTATTTATTGCAATTTGCGCCGCTTGTTCTTTAGGGAAACGGTATACCCCCGTTGAAATACACGGGAAAGCAATATTTTTGCAATTATAACTTTCCGCTAGTTTTAAAGAATTTTGGTAGCAGTTTTTTAAGAGTTCTGCCTCATTATTTTCCCCCCTGTACCAAACAGGGCCGACTGTGTGAATAATATATTTTGCCTGCAGATTAAACCCAGGTGTTATTTTGGCTTCCCCGGTATTGCAACCGCCGAGTGTTTTGCAAAATTCCAAGAGTTTTGGGCCGGCAGCACGGTGTATTGCACCGTCAACACCTCCGCCGCCAAGCAAAGTATGGTTTGCTGCATTGACTATAGCATCAATTTTTAAGGTGGTAATATCCCCGCAAATTACGGTTAATTTCATAGACACATTATAAAAATACCCCCATACAGAATCGAACTGTAATCCCCTGCTTAGAAGGCAGGTGCTCTATCCATTGAGCTATGGGGGCGATAAATAAATTTTCTACCTTTATATTTTAGCAAATTTTAAGTTAAAATTACATTTTTACGTATTTTCATTCCGCATACTGTACACAAATGCGCGAAATGTGCTTGCATATTTAAGTGCTTTTTGATTTTTCTGATCCTAAAGTACCGAGATGTCGCTACGCTCCCCTTACTTCGCGGTACTCTTCGTTGCAGAGAAAATCAAAAATCATCTTAATCTGCATCGCAGCGCGTGAACACACCCGTACACTACGGTTTTGCACTCTTGAAGTGTCAAAGAAAAATTAAAATTTCCTCAAAAATACTTGCCGAATTTTTACGCTCGTGATGCAGCTTCATTAAAATTTATTACCATCAAAAAATTTGATATAATTAAATTATGCAAGAACTTTATAGAAGTTTTAATTTAAGAGAGTGTGTCGCTTTCTGATTTTATGGCAGATACTTTTGTGTCTGCCTTTTTTTATAGTTGAGAGGAGAAATTATTATGTTCATGCCTAAAGAAACAAAATTTTTTGATTTATTTGACCGTCAAATTGACAATGTCGTCAAAGGGGCGAAACTTTTTAGAGAGATTATAGAAAAACCGGCCGTCACCGCCGACAATATTGACAAAATGCATGCCATTGAACACGAAGGAGATGAAATCAGTCATCGTATTATTGATAAACTTAATGAAAGTTTTATTACCCCATTTGACCGTGAAGATATGTTGGACCTTTCAAATTCCACTGATAATATCATTGACGATATTTATATGATTACAAAACGCTATTACCTTTATAAACTTTTAAAACCTGGCGAGTTTAGCCATAAATTTGCTGATTTAATTGAGCAATCTGTTTTGGCACTTCAAAAAGTTGTGCACGGTCTTAAACACAGAAAACATTCTAAGGAAGTTATGGAACAATGTGTTGAAATTAACCGTTTGGAAAATATGGCAGACATTTTGCGTGATGAAGCCATTTCCATGCTTTTGAATGATGAAAACACAAACCCCATTGTCGTAATTAAAAAGAAGGAAATGTATGAAACTTGCGAGAATGTAACAGATTTGTGTGAACACGTTGCAAATATAGTTGAATCAATTTTGGTAAAAAATAATTAATTATGATTTCAATAATTTTACTCATCGCTTTAGCATTAGTTTTTGATTATCTTAACGGTTTCCATGATGCGGCAAATTCCGTTTCTACGGTTATTTCCACGCGTGTTTTAAGCCCGCGCGTTGCGGTGTGGTCTGCGGCATTTTTTAACGTTATTGCATTTTTGTTTTTTGAAATGCATATTGCCAAAACCATCGGCGGCGGTATTATTGACATAAGTATCGTTGACAACGGCGTTATTTTTGCCGCACTTTTCGGTGCTTGCGGCTGGAATTTAATTACCTGGTTTTTTGGATTGCCTTCAAGTTCTTCGCACGCTTTGGTGGGCGGTTTAATCGGTGCCGGTGTTGCAAAAGCAGGCATTTCCGCTTTGGTGACTTCAGGTGTTTTAAAAGTTATTGCTTTTATTGTGGTTGCACCGACGGTCGGTATGTTACTTAGTATTGCCGTTGCAAGCATAGTTTTTAGGATCGGTGCTTTCTTTAAATATAAAAAAGTTGATGCGTTTTTTAGGAAGGCGGAACTATTTTCTGCATCCGCATTTTGTTTGGGTTATTCCGGCAACGATGCACAAAAAACTATGGGTATAATCGGTATGATTTTATTCAGCACCATTGCCACAAACCCCGACGCAATTTTGCCTATCGCAAAAGTGATAATGACGCATCATGAATATGAACAATTTATCGTACCTAATGCCGAACTTTTTATTCCGCAAAGTGTAAAAATTGCCTGTTACACCGCTATTGCTTTGGGTACACTTTCCGGCGGTTGGCGTATCATTAAAACCATGGGGCAAAAAATTACGCGCCTTAAACCGATTGACGGCTTTTGTGCGGAATCGGGTGCGGCAATGTCCTTATTCATTTCTTCAATACTCGGTATCCCTGTAAGTACCACACATGTTATAACGGGCGGTATTGTCGGCGTCGGTATGTTTAAACGCATGACGGCAGTTCATTGGGGCGTGGCACGCAGGATTGTTTGGGCATGGTTTATAACAATCCCTGCCGGGGCAATTTTAGCTGCTGTAACTTCCTTTGTAGAAAGTTTATTTAAATAGCAGCGACTTTCGGTTCTTCGCCGTAACTGTTAACCCTGTTAGAACCCGGCAATAAATAAAACAAAATCAAAATTATGTGAAACGGCGGAAACAAGGCAAGCAGTAACCACCATGCACTAAAATCTATATCATGTAAACGGCGTGCGCTGACACTAAGCATCGGGAAAAAGCAAAAAACAAACCAAACCGAAAGCGGCGCAACACCTGTTAAATTAAAAATAGTATCAGGTGCAAGTAAAATTTCCGTAAACACAATACCAAAGGCAATAATGAAAGTGAAGAAGGTAAAACTCCAAAACTCCTTTCTGCTTGCCCTGCCTGAAAAAGAAAAATAAAGCCTAAGACATTTTTTTACATACCCCATAAACTCCCCCCCTATAATATAACTATAACAGATTATTTAAAATAACCTTAAATAATTATAATAAAACCAAACAAATTTGTCAATATCTTGTTACCTCATTAAAAATGCTAAAATTTATATATGGCACAGTTTTTCTACTCCCAGTCAAAAATGGGGCTTTATCGGGAATGCCCATTAAAATACAAATTCCGCTATATCTTAAAAATACCGGAAAAGCCAAAGTATTTCTTCACTTTCGGGAGTATTTTGCATAGCATGATGGAGTATTTATATTCCACACCCCAATTTCCTCCCATTGAAGAAGCTTTAAAATTTTTCAAACAAAAGTGGTCTGCCCAAACTTGGGAAGAAAAGGGTTATGCGAGCGCTGAAAAAGAGCAAGAGGGTTTTTTAGAAGGCCAGGAAATCATAAAAAAATATTATGCAAAGCATGCCGCTGATAATTTGCATCCGCTTTCAACGGAAATGAAAGTTTATGCCGATATTGACGGTCTTACCGTTATGGGTATTGTGGACAGAATTGATTATCTAGGCGGCGGTAAATTGGCAATTTTGGACTATAAAACCGGCAAGACTTTAAAGCGCGAGCCGGACCAACTTATGTTTTATCAAAAACTTTTGGAAAACAGCCCAAAACTTTTGCCGCTTGTGCAGGCGCGTGACGTGCAAATACAAAAAATCAGTATAGAAAAAATGCTTTTTTATCATCTCCCCACTTTAACGGAAGACAGTTTTAACCCCGTTTCCGCCGAGGAACTTGATGTTTTTTGGAAAGGCGCAATGAAAACTGCAGAAAATATTTTGGCAGAAAAATTTGAGCCTACACCGTCTGAACAATCTTGCCGCTGGTGTGATTACCGCGGTAACTGTCCTGTATGGAATTTAAACCCGGAACCAAAGCCGGAACAGGAAAAGCCGCAAGAAACCTTAGCGGAGAAAATTGACCGCCTTGGTCAACTTTCCGCAGAAGGCCGCGCATTAAAAGCGGAAATTATTAAAGCGCTTAAAGAACAAAATCTAAATATAAGTTTCGGCACATCTTACAAAGTGGAACTGAAAGAAGAAGAAGTTTTTGATTTTAAAGACGAAGAAAAAACTTTGGAATTTTTAAAGCAAAATAATTTACTTAATAAAACATTAAAACCGACGGTAAAAAGCATTTTAGCTTTGCTTGAGGATACAGAAATTAGTGAAGAAAAAAAGCAACAATTACGTGCTTTAGCAAGCAAAGAAATTGTAAGTAAATTACAATGCACAAAAACTGAAGATTAAAAGATTATGAAAAATAAAAGTTTTATTTTAGCCCTTGACCAAGGCTCATCTTCCACAAAAGCAGCAGCTTTCGGGGTGAAAAATGGCTGCTTGGCGGCTTTTGCAAAAGCGGAAGTTGCACTTACTTCCGTGCAAGACAGGTGCGAATATAAAGCACTTGATTTGCTTACAAGTACGCAAAAAGTTATAGAAGAAATTTTAAATGAAATTTCTGCTACGCAAATAAGTGAAATTGCCATTTCCTCCCAACGCTCAACCATAGTTTTTTGGGATAAAGTTACCGGCAAAGCACTTGCCCCCGCTTTAAGTTGGCTTGATGGGCGCGCCAAAGCCGAGATAGCACAAAATCCTTTAAGCCAAGAAATTGTACACCAAAAAACCGGGCTTTATAAAACGCCGTATTTTTCCGCCGCAAAAATAGTTTGGGGTTTAAATAATTTCCCCGAAGTTAAAACTGCTTTTAAGGAAGGCCGCCTTTGTGTCGGTCCTGTTACAAGTTATTTAACTTGGCATTTAAGTGGCGGCAAAGTTTTTGCTTGTGATTATGCTTGCGCCCAGCGCACTTTGCTTTTTAATATAAACACTTTTAAGTGGGATGAAGATATTTTAAAATCTTTTGGTTTAACTTCTGATATTTTACCGCATGTTACCACAAGTTTTGGCGATTTCGGTACATATAAAAACATTAAAATTACCGTTTCTACCGGCGATCAGCAGGCTGCATGCGCCGCTTGCGGCGTTTTGGAAAAGGGTACTGCTTTAATTAATTACGGAACGGGTGCATTTTTCCTTTTAAATATCGGGCATAAAAGCGCGGACGTGAAAGGTGTTTTGACTTCGCTTGCCTGGAGCAGGCCCGGCCGTGAGCCTTATTATTTGCTTGAAGTGCCTTTAAATACGGCCGGCTCATTTATTTCCTGGCTAAAAAATTTGGGGCTTAATTTTAATGTGCATAAACTTGATAAAATTTTTGCGACTGCTAAAAACCCCGTCTTATGTTTGCCGGCTTTAGGTGGGCTTGGTTCGCCTTATTTTGATTTTGGTTTAAAACCTGTTTTTGCAAATTTTTTACCAAATACGAAAAAGGAAGATATTATTGCAGGCTCCATGCGCGGCCTTGTGTTTTTGCTTTGCGATGCAATTTTTTATTTAAAGCAACAAGGGTATAATTTGGAAAGTTTGCAGACTTCCGGCGGTTTAAGCGGTGCAAATTTGGTGGCTTTCCAGGCGGCAATTTTGGGTTTAACTATTTGCCAAAACAAACAAAAGGAAAGTACTTTAACCGGTGCGGCATTAATTTCCGCATTAAGCAGAGGGCTTGATATTTCCGCCTGGCGCGAGTTAAAAAATTATGAGCGTATTTCCCCCCAAATGAGTGCAGAAGATGCGGCTAAAATTTATGCCATGTGGCGCAAATTTTTTGATTGGGCTATAAAACAAGTGAGATAGTTAATTTTAATATAGGAGAAATTATGAAAAAACTTTTAATATTTTTATGTGTTTTTAGTTTATTTACTGCGTGCAATAATGCACCGCAAGAACAACCAAAACGAGACGTGCAACCGAAAGAGGGGCAACAAAAACAGGAAGAAATAACACAGGAAGTCCAACAAGAAGATGTAATCATGGAAACGGAAGATGGGGAAATCATTCCACCAGGACTTATTTCATCCGAATATTACGGTGAATATAAGGGGCAAGACCCACTTTGTATTGCTATTGATACAGATAATTTACAAAAGGTTAAAGAATTAATAAAAAATGGCGTAGATGTAAATAATCAAGAAACTTGTACCGTAGATTATAGTATTGATGAAAGATGTGAATTTTCCCCATTATCGCTTGCAATTATTAACGGTAGCCTAAATATTATAAAAGAACTGATAAAAGCTGGGGCAGATATAAATAAAAAAGCATATTGCGAAACAACTTACGGAGGGGAAGGCGGTGATGAGTATCATCCAGTACCTTTATACATCGCAATGAAAGGGGTACCTTTTAACAAAAAAGAATTAAATAAAGATATAGCAAAAGAACTTATAAAAGAAGGTGCAAATGTAAATGTTAAGGATGAAAAAGAAAATACTCTGTTGGAATTAAGTGATGATATAGAGATTACTCAAATATTACTTGAACATGGGGCAAAAGATTCTCTTATAGCGGCAATTAACCGTAAAGATTTAAAAGCATTTAATAATTTGTTAAAAACAGCAAATTTAGAAGATAAAAATTATGCATTGGCTAAAACTGTGGCATTTAATGATATACCACTTACACAGGAACTTATAAAAGCCGGTGCAAATGTTAATGCCCTTATAAATAATGACCCTTACCCAAATGAGGGGTGTCCTACTGTAACTCCTTTATCTATTGCATTAGATAAAAATTATAAAGAAATGGCGGCTTTATTAAAAGAAAAAGGAGCCAAAGAACTTTTGTGCACAGCAATTGCAAGTAAAGATATACCAAGAGTACAACAAAGCATAAAAGATGGCGAAGACCCTAACAAGGAATATATGTATTGTGTTCCTTTTGACTGTTATGATATTACTCCGATATCTCAGGCTAAATTGACTCATAATGTTGAAATTATAAAAGAGATTACCAAATTAGGTGCCAAGAGCGATATTAATGAATCTTTTAAATCTGCTTGGGGTTCCGGTAATTTAGAACTTATAAAATATTTTATAGAAGCTGGTGCGGATGTTAATACGCAAGATGATTATGGTATCACGGCACTTATGAGAGCAGTAACACCTAAAGATATAGATGTTGCTAAATTTTTACTGGACAAAGGGGCAGATGTTAATGCTAGAGATAATGAAGGTAGAACTCCATTATTTTATGCAAATTATAGCAAAGAAATAGCAGAACTTTTAATTGCTAAAGGTGCTGATGTAAATGCACAAGATTCTCATTGGGAAACACCTTTATTTGAGTGTAATGGTAATAAAGAGATTGTAGAACTTTTAATTTCCAAAGGTGCTGATGTTAACGTGATAGGCGATTGCGGGCAAACACCTTTATCTATTGCTCTAATGAGAGGAAAATATTATAACGAAATTGCCAAACTTTTAATTTCCAAAGGTGCAAACGTAAACTTTCAAATATATTTTAATCAACCTGCCTGTAAGAATTGGTCTGGTGATACATCTCTTACGGCAACTGTTGATAGAGAAAATACTGAAATGGTCAAACTATTACTTGAAAAAGGTGCTGATTTTAATAAAAAGAATGCTGATGGCAAAACACCTTTGGCTATTGCTATAAAAGACGATAATACTGAAATAATTAACCTTTTAAAAGCCGCCGGTGCAAAGGAATAAGAAGAATAAATATAATTTTTTGTTGGTATTTCTTTTTATTCCCTCCCACACTTTTAGTGGTAAATAAAATAAGATTTATTCCTTAAACTCTTCCCCCCTTTTTAAAGGTGGGGAAGTTGGAAGCGGGGTTATTAAATAAGGTTTTCCTTTATTTTACAACCCCACTCCTAACCTCTCCACCTTTGCAAGCAAAGGGGCGAGGAATAAGAGGAATTAAAAAAATCGGGTGGCGAAATTAATTTGTGTCAAAGGCTTAAAAAACTTGTATAATAAATTTATCAGGGCAGGAGGATTAAATGGAAACAATGGAGCCGTTAGGGCAGGAACAAATAAAACAAGAAAATAATTATAATTTGGCATCTGTCTTTGAGAGATCTATTGCTTTTGTTATTGATCTAATGCTTTGGGCTACGGTTTCTTCATTGATTTACAAAACTGTAAATACCTCGCACACAACAGTTTATATGCTAGTATCCCTTTCGGCTTTTGTTTTATATGCCGCGATTTTTAGTACGGGGCCGCTTAAAACCGTCGGTAAATTTTTGCTTGGTATTAAAGTTATAAACCGCAAAACAAAACAAAATTTAACTTTTGGGAAAGCATTTTTAAGGGCCGTCGGTTATATAATAAACTTCTTCACTGCTTTTATTGGTTTTGCTTTTGTTTTCTTTTCCAAAAAACGCTTGGCTTTAGAAGATTTGCTTGCAGGCAGTGAAGTAATTTCCACCCGCCAAAAAACAGGGGCTGAAATGACTTTGATTACTATGTTGGGTGCTGCTTTAATTTTCGGTGCGGTATATTTTGCGTACAATAATTTAATTTTTAATCCGTATAAAGCGATGAAGGCTTCTGCCGAAAAGCAACTTGTGAAAGTTGCTTATTTAGAAGAATTGCATAAAGAGCATTACGGTTATTATACTACTGATTTGCTCCGCCTTGCTTTAATAAGTGGGGATGCTGTACAGTTTCAGCGTGACATGCAGCAATATTTCCGCGCTCGCCCTAAATTTAAAATTGGTGTAAGTGAAGACGGATATTATATTGAAGGTTATGCTAAAGATAATCCAGATCCAAATAAATCAAGTAAAGTATATTTAAGTAAATAAATTTTTAAAAATTAAAGGAGGGTATTATGGCCTATAAAATTAATCCGGATGTTTGCGTAAATTGTGGTGCATGTGAATCATCTTGCCCCATGAGTGCTATTGCGGAAAAAGACGGCAAAAGAGCAATTGACGCAGCAAAATGCGTTTCTTGCGGTTCTTGCGCCGGTGCTTGCCCAGTCAGCGCAATTGCAGAAAGCAATTAGTTAGATTGTTTTGATACCCTTGTTTTTAGGGTTTACCTACTTAAATACAAGGGTATTTTTGTATAAATAAAATGCAAGAAATTTTAGAAATTTTAATCCCCACTTATAATAGAAAACCGTACATAGAGCGTACGTTAAAACAACTGACAGCAAAAGATAGTCCAGTCAGAAATCTTAAAATTACAGTATTGGACAATGCCTCAACTGATGGAAGTTCTGAAATTATTGAAAGTTTTACTCATAAACATAGCAATATTAAGCATATACGACATCCCAAAAATATAGGGGGTAATGCAAATATCACACGATGTTTTGAACTTGCCAAAGCGCCCTATGTTTGGGTAGTTTGTGATGATGACGCATTTAAATGGGGTGCCTGGCCTGAGATTGAAAATGCCATGCGAACCAACGAATATGATGTGTTAATAACATCCAAATACAATTTAAAGGGTACAAACAATATAGCAAGAATTTTCAGGCAATGTACATTTGTCCCTTCAGGTATTTATAGAACTTCTTTATTAACGGACAGTACTCTGATAAATATGTATAATAATGTTCCGTTTTTACTTCCGCAATTGTCTTTAATCAGTGAAGTTTTTAATAGACAGGGTCGTATTTTCCTTCCCGAAGGTGAAATAATGGATGTGGACTCTTCCGATTATATACATTCCAAAGATGTAAGTTATACAAGAGGTAATAACGGATATGTACCAGATTACAGTAAGAGAATGTTTTGGACCGCAGGAGTTATCATCTCTACACAAATGATAAAAGACAGGAAATTGCGTAATTATATTTTAGACCATATAGGTAGTCATGGCTTTTTCGGTTTTATATTTACAGGTTTTAGGCCTAACTATAAAATTTATAAAGGATCTAAATTTAATGAGGCAATAGCTCGGAGTAGCTTGGATTTGTGGCATCGTGTTCAATTTGATTTTGCGTGTTTATTACTAAAAATGATATTTTTCTTTGTTCCTAAAAAGCATTAAATATATGAAAAAAAGATTTAAAAAAATTCTTAAAATTTTTGGTTTTATTTTTATTGGTGTATGTGTTTTGCTGATATTGGCGGAAATTTCTTTAAGATATATTTTGCCGTCGCAAAGCATAAAGGCAAAAACTTTGGCTTATCTTTCTCAAACCATAGGGGCAGATATTAAGACGGATAAAATTTCTGCAAGCCTTTTCGGTATTAAACTGAATAATGTTTCTATTGATGTCGCCGGAAATAATTTATTCCATTCTAAAAATTTGCAAATAGGCTTAAACCCGTTTAGGCTTTTAATTGGGCAAATTTATGTTAGCAAAGTTATAATCAATGAACCTGCTTTGCAAATTACGCGTAACCAAGACGGCAGTTTTAATTTCTCCCCTCTGTTAACAGAAGAAGAAAATGAAGAAGCCGTTAAAGCGGATGAAGAATTAAGTGTTCCTTTTGATATAAGAATAAAAAATTTATCCCTGCGTAACGGGCAAATTTTCTATATTGATTTAAAAGATAATATGAAGGCAAATTTGCAAAATTTAAATTTCAATTTGCACAAATTTTCCTTCTATAAACCTTTTAGTTTTAAAGCCTCTTTTGATCCCTATTTTGAACAAGGGGATATCGTTTTTGATGGCGCACATTTTGATTTAAATGCGGTGGCAAATTTAAATAAATTTGATTTGCCGGGTGCCTTTTTAAACTTAAAAAATTTATTGCTTGAGTATAAGGAAATCACATTAAAAACACAGGCAAAAATCAGCAATTTTGAAGGGGATTATCATCAGGGATATTATGAACCTATATCTGATAGATGGATTTGCGAACCATGTTATAATGAG
>JAZRHA010000041.1:0-5796 GCA_045644515.1 Elusimicrobiaceae bacterium
GGGTTTAATTACACCTTGTCCATTTTTTATAAAAATACCGTCTTTACATAAGCTATAGAATTCTCTTTCTATCCCTTTTATTCTATCTATAACGGTAATCAAACCGTCAATATCATCACAAGTAATAGTTTTATTCCTTCCCATGATTGCAGGGCGTAACACTTTGGAACTATAAATAAAACTGCTTCTATATGTTGAACCTGAGTATTGATCCCCTAAACCGAAGGCATGCCCCATTTCATGAGTCATAAGCTGTATATATTTTTTGTCTTGAATTCGTTTATCTCGGCCCATATATATTATACTCTTTCTAGGATTAAAACAAGGGTAAGGTCCACCACAACTTTTAAGAAATGATTTTGTAATAAATAATATCAAATCTGCTTCTGTTTCAATAGATTCATCCTCTTTTATGTTACAAGGAACTTGTTCGATATTATTTTCTCTATTTGTAATTTCCAAAATATCTGCAAATTTCAACTTCTCTTTGTTTTTTGATATGTAACGTTTAGTTTTTTGCTTCCAATTATTTAAAGCAGTAAGAAATATTTTCTCTCCCCAGTCTTTATACCGGATACTTTTACTGTTGTCGGTTTCTTCGACACAAACAGCGTAAGTTGCTTTATCGCCATTAATAATTTTTTCAAAAAATGGCTTTTCAAATATTTCAAATCCATCAATGTGTGCATAAGGCTCCGGCGCGGCATAAGTAAGCACCGCACTGAAAATAAATAATAAAGACAGGTAAAATTTTTTCATAATATCCCCACAGATAAATTATAACGGTAAATCTATTTTATTCCAAAAGTACGCATTAATTCTTCTAAAGATTGATTAATTAAGATGATGATTATGTCTTCGATTTCATCTTCTTCATAATCTTCGTGTTTATAATCCGGTGCATAGTGCATTATGGGTAAATCTATGGATTTTAATATTATCTCTGTTTTATAGGGGTCAAGAGAAGTTCGGATATAACTGTCGTTTCTTTTATTATAAAACACACTGACAATTTGTTTCCTTTTATTGTTTACCGTTAAAGTTAATGTAGTAAGGCCGATAGGTTCTCTAAATCCATCAATATTTTCTTTTATCGGTGCATGTATATTGGCTTTGATATCCTGTGCCAAGTCCAAATCTGATGTATTAAAACCTAAAGAGTTAAGCAAATCTATAGTACCGGGTGCTTTTTCAAAATTTTGCAAAGTAATGTCCATAATATATGTTTTTTGAGATGCAGATTTTTTATCAAATATAACATTTATATCTGCTTCATAATTTGCTTTATTATAACTAAAAGTTTCTTTATAATTATAAGTATATTTTGATTTCAATTTTTTCGCCTTACCGTTAACCAAAACTATACCGTCATTACAAAAAGATTTAAATGTTCTTTTTTTATTTCTGATTCTGTCAACAGAAGTAATAAAACCGTCTACGTCATCACAAGTTATTTCTTCGGTTATTGTATTGTAATCCATCATAACTGAAGGGCGTATGGAAAGGGAGTTATATATGAAACTCCCCTTATATAAAGCACCTTCATATCTGTCAGCAAGGCCGAAGATATGCCCCATTTCATGTAATATAATCGGCATATCAGGTATTCTATATATACTGTCTTCATCTTCCATATATTTATTTATGACCATAGATTTATGTGAAAAATTATAATAACCTATTTCTTGCTGATCTTCATTATGAAATGCGAACAAAACATTTAGGTCAGAGTTTAACACTAAGGCTAAATTTCCATCTATTGTATCATACTCGCATGGTAATCTTTTAAGATTTTTTATATTTTCTAATATTTTTAAAATATCTTTAAATTCATTTTCCCCGTTTTCTCTTGTTCTAATATAATTTTCGGTGGTGTTCAGCCAAATATTTAAAGCGTTTAAAAAATTAGTATGGTTTGTTTCATTTTCTTCTTTTTCTTCTTCTATCCCCAATGGATATGTGCATACCTGATAAGTAGTTTTATCTCCGTATACAAAATGTTTTAGAAATGTTTTATCCATACTTTCATACATTCCAAGATGTGCATAAGGTTCCGGTGCGGAGTAAGCAAGCACCGCACTGAAAATAAGTAATAAAGACAAGTAAAATTTTTTCATAATATCCTCACAAATAAATTATAATGGTAAATTGTAAAAAAACAATTATCTATCGCGAACATCTTTAATGTCCACATTGGTATAATAGTGGGTTAGAATTTCTTTAAAACCTTGCCCGCTTTCCGCGCGACCGCCGGCGCCTGTTTGGCAGAGTCCTACACCATGCCCCCAGCCTCCACCGTAGAAGATAAAAGCTTTTGTCTTTCCGTTTTCAAGAACAGGTTCAATAGTAAAATAAGTGCTTCTCAGCAATCCGAGTGCCAAATATTTTTTGATTTGATTTTCCCTAGTCAAAATTAAATTACCATGTGTACCTACAATTTTAACTTTATTTACATAGCCCGAGCGCCCGCGCCCAAGTATAATAATTTCTTTAATTTTACCAATATCTTTTTTGCGGGCTACCACCTGTCTTAAAATAGGTTCTTCAACATATCTCACCCAACGGAAATTTGATTTACTGACATTATTGAAATATTTACTATAGGCATCTTGGGGATATTGTAAAAGTAAGGAAAATTGATAAGGTTCAAAATTATCCGGTTCCAAATTTATATAATCTGAAACGGGCTGTAAATAAGGAGTATCATTCCAACCGGCTTCTTTTGAGCTTTGTGTAAAACCACCGCAATTTGAGGAAAATACCGCTTCAATCGGTTTATTATTATATTCTAAAATTAAGCCTTGTGTTGCCTCCGCGGCGGAATTAGTGCGTTCGCGTTCATATTTGACACCGCCGTAAACTTGGCAATGTTGTGTATCACAAACATCATAGCCCCAGGCTTTATGTTTCCCCATAGATTTTTCTGCATAAGTTCTGGCAATAATAGCTTGTGCTTTTAGTGCTTCAATTGGAAATTTACTAGGCATTTCAGAAGCTACAACACCATATAAATATTCTTCCATGTTCACATGGTTTACGAGGTAAATTCCTCCTGCTTTTGGGGAATAAATAAATTCCATCTCACCACGGTACTCTTTATCTTCCTTGGAAATCCATGTCGTTCCATGCCCAACAAGCATATTTTTTACTATTATGGTATGGTCACTTTCTTCATTTGATTCCTGTTTTATTTTTATAGATTTTTTAAATGAAGCTCTTTTTCCTTTTGGGGAAATTAAATAAGGAACACCTTTTATTATTTTTACTGTCCAATAATTTTTACTTTCACCATTTTTTATAAGTGTTTTACCGCCTGAAACAGCATCAAATTCATGGGAAGTTGAAAATTTAATTTCATTAACCCCTTTTGGTATACCGTTAATTTTAGTACCAAGCCCGACGCGAATCATAGGGAACGGTTTGCCTGTATAATTTTCCGGGCTTTTTATGTTGGTGTGGCTTTTTGTCCTTTCAGGTATAGCCAGGTCATTTACTGTTGGGGTATATAATTCGCTTAACTCTTTTAGAGCTTTCACGACTTCTTTATATTGTGCATCCGCTGCCTGAACATTTTTATAACTTTGCCATGCCTCTTTATAACGTTTTAAGTTTACTAAAGCATCCCCATGTTTCTTATGGGCCTCCAAAAATTGGCTGTCAAAATCAAGAGCAAGTTTATAATGTTTTGCGGCAAAGAAATAACTTTTTTCTTTAAAATAAAGTTCCCCTAACAAGAAGTGTGCTAAAGCACCGTTTGAACCTTTACTCGCACGTTGTAAATTAGTTTCGGCGAGTTTATCCTCCCCCATTCCCATTTGGGCGCGTGCTATACCTATTTGATAAAATTCATTTTGTTCTTGCTTGCCGGTATTTAAAAGTGAAAATAAATTTTCCGCGTGCAAATTATGACCATTTGCTAAATATGCACGTGCGGCAAATTCAAGAACGGTTGTATCTGTCGGGAAAAGTTTTAGTGCTTCGGCAGCCGTATCAACCGCAAGGCGCGGTTTTGCGAGTTCAAGCGCAATAAAAATAGCATTTAAAAAAGATGTTTTGTCTTTGTCGCGTTTTGAAATTTCTATATATTGGTTTAAGGCCTCTTCGGGTTTAGAGGCAAAATAAAGATCCCTTGCCCCCTCCAAAGTTGCCGGTGCAGATATTGGCACAGCCGTACTTGCAAAGGTGCAAAAAGGAAACAATAATAAAAAAGTTAGTGCAAAGGCCTTTCGCATTTACTATAATTATACTATTATAGGAGCACTTTATGTTGAAAATTCCTGTTTGGCTTAAGGAAATGGTGGGTAAAAGCAAGGCCGCATACCACACCGAACTTGCCACAAAAACACAAAAATTTTTAGACGGTAACTTGATGCCCACAGTCTGCCAAAATGCACGTTGCCCAAACCGCGGAAAATGCTTTTGCCAGGGTGAGGCAACTATTATGATACTTGGCAGTATTTGCACGCGCTTTTGCCGTTTTTGTGCGGTTGAAAAGGGCTGCCAAAGGCCGCAGCCGCCGGCTGCTGATGAACCGCAAAGGGCCGCAAATTTGGCCAAAGTATTGAATTTAAAATATCTTGTTTTAACCATGCCCACGCGTGATGATTTACCGGACGGCGGTGCGGAACATATTACTAATGTTTGCAGAGAAATTATTAAACAAAACCCTAGTATTAAAGTTGAGGCCCTTATTTCCGATCTCGGCGGAAAATTTGAATATTTGCCTGTTATTTTAAAGAGCGGTATTTCCGTTTTAGGGCATAATATGGAAACAGTTCCGTCTTTATATCAACAAGTGCGCCCGGTAGCGAAATATGAGCGTTCTTTGGACTTATTAAAACAGAGCAAAAAATTTGCGCCTGAGATTTTAACAAAAAGCGGTTTAATGCTTGGCCTTGGCGAAACTGAGGAAGAAATTAAAGCAGTTTTGCGCGATTTACGCAAAGTTGATTGCGATTTACTTACACTTGGGCAATATCTTGCCCCCTCGCCCAAACATTATCCGGTTAAAAATTACCCGACGCAAGATTACTATGACGAGCTTAAAGATTATGCTTTAGGGATTGGCTTTAAGGGTGTGATGGCCGGCCCTTTGGTGAGGAGTTCTTATCAAGCCGGCGATTTATATCGTAATGCGATTTGAAGTCTGCAAACATTATTTTGTGCCGTCAAATTCTTTTTGGTAAATTTTGATTTTTCTGCTCCTAAAGTACCGAGATGTCGCTTCGCTCCACGTTCTTCGCGGTACTCTTCGTCGCAGAGAAAATCAAAATTTCCTCAAAAATAATTGCCGGGTTTATGCACACGGTTTGGCTTTAATTTAAAAATTAATAATCTTCGTCTATATATTCCCCACCTTGTGATTCTACATATCTGCAAAGATCAGCGACGTTGGCACATAGGCGTGTAATACATTGACGATAATCTTCTCCTGAATGTATCAGAAAGGCATATTTACCGTTATTTCTATAAACTTCCATAGAATAAAATCCGGCTTTACTTATTGAAGGGCCATACTCAAAATCTTTAGTAATATAAACATCTCCATCCAACTCACCGCCGGATAATTCTATATCAGCAAAATCTTCAAACTCTAATGAACCGCTTTGTGGATAACCATTTACTAATATATATCTTTTCATAGATTCTTCTATCGCTTTGATATTTAACAATGCTTCTGTTACTCTTGCTTTTTCTACTACCTTTTCATATTGCGATAAAGCAATACTTGCAAGTATACCGATAATCAAAACAACTACTAATAGTTCCAAAGTCGGATCGTAGCCATGTCGTTCT
>JAZRHA010000042.1:0-2936 GCA_045644515.1 Elusimicrobiaceae bacterium
CCGAAGTCAAACAAATATTAAACAGTTTAAGAAATATTTTATTGACTGTTACCTAGCAAATTAGTATCATATATTTACGGAGGATAAACATGAAAAAAATATTAAGCTTGATGTTAGTCTTAGGGCTTGCTCTCGGTTTAACCGCTTGCAGTAAAAACAAAAAGGCGGATGCCGGTGCAGATTTACAAGCCGCAGCCAACTCTAACTATGATACCATAGTCGCAGAGGAACAAGAAATTACAGAAGCAGTTGAAAACGTAGAAGTTAGCTTATCACCTGTATTCTTTGCTTTAAATGAATATTCCTTATCTAAGGGGGCAAGGAATATTTTAAAAGCCAATGCCGAAATCTTAAAAATTAAAGGTATCAACAATATTACTGTTGAAGGTAACTGTGATGATAGAGGCACTATCGCTTATAATATTGCCTTAGGCCAAAAAAGAGCAAATGAAGTAAGAGATTACTATATTAAACTCGGTGTCAAAGCAGAAAATATCAATACCGTTTCCTACGGTGAAGAAAACCCGCTCTGTACAGATCAAACAGAATCTTGCTGGGCAAAAAACAGAAGAGCAGATACAGTAGTTTCTGCCAAATAGTTTAGGAGGCACATCTTATGATTAGAAATTTTTATAAATTATTTCTTTTTTTAGGAGGTGCCTCTTTCCTTTTTTGCGGATGTTTGGCAACACAAGAAGATGCTTCTATCTTAAAATTGCAAATTTCAGAACTCAATAAAATCTTAAATGAATTACAACAAAACCAGGCGGATAATGCCGTACAAATGGAAGAAATCATGGGCCGCCTGACTCAAGCCACAGACAATATAGAAAATTTTGATTATAAACTTGATGAATTAAATTCAAAAATTGATAATTTAGAATCATCAGTAAAAAAGACTAATACCACAGTTATGCCGACTGAAATTTATGCACAGGCAAAAAAACAATTTGATGCAAAACAATATGATAGCGCTTTAAAAGGTTTTGGACTTTATTTAAAATCTACGGAATATAAAGGTGCATCAGCACAAGAAGCGTATCTAAATATAGCAAAAATTTACTACGAACAGCAGGACTATAACTCTGCTGCGGTGGCTGCTGCAACTTTGATGGAAAAATTTCCTAATAGTTCTTTAATGGCAAATGCTAGGCTTATTTATGCGAAGAGCATAATCCCCCTAGACAAAACAGATGAAGCAAAAGACTATTTAGATTCAATCCTTGAAGATTATCCAAAATCAAAAGAGGCTAAAGAAGCTCAAACAATTTTGAAAGGTATTAAATAATGAAAAAGTTTTTACTATCGTTTTTTATTTTATTACCGGTTTTTTTATTTGCCAGGGAAAGTGATGTATATATAGGGCTTTCAACTAAATATAATCCTAATGATTTACCAAAAATCGGCCTTGCCACAAATAGTCCAAGTGATATAGCCCCGGAAGAAGAAAAAGTTTACAGTAATCTTTTTGCAGACGTTTTAAGAAGTGATTTATATCGCTCCCGTTATTTTAATATTGAAGAAACCGCCCCTGCACAAATTTCATCACTTGGGCCTCAACTTGCTAGTATGGAAAGGAAAAATATTCTATATTATGTTTTCTTTGATTTTTCTTCTACAGACACCCAAGATGTATGGCAGATAAAAGCATTCATGTATGATACTGCCTCTAAAAAAGGTTTGCTTGCAAAAAGTTTTAAAGTACCGACAAAAAGTATCCGGAAAAGCGCCCACATGTTCGCTGATCAAATTATTAAATTATTAACCGGTAAACGCGGGCTTTCCACTACAAAAATTGCTTTTGCCAATGACAGTACCGGCAGAAAAGAAATTTATGTTGTTGATTATGACGGTTATAATTTAGCAAAACTTACAAATGATAAATCAATTTCCTTACTTCCACGCTGGGCAGATAACGGCACAAAACTTTATTATACTACTTACCGTAACAAAAACCCGCAAATTTATGTGCTTGATTTAAAGGAAAGCACAAATTCCCCAGTTATGCAGGAAAGAGGGCTAAACTTAATCGGCGGTGTTTCCCCCGACAGTAAAAAACTTGTTATGACTTTATCAAGGGGCCAAAACCCGAGCATTTATTTAAAGGAACTTTCAAGCGGCCGTACTTTAGAACTTACAGACAAATACGGGGTTGACGGTTCGCCATCATTTTCACCTGACGGTAAGTTCGTAACATTTGTATCAAACCGCTCAGGTAATCCGCAAATTTATATTATGAATTTAGATACAAAAGAAACACGCCGTTTAACAAAATTCAATTGGACGGACTCCCCGCAATGGTCACCAAACGGTGATTGGATTGCATTTGCAGGCCGCCAAGCACAAAACCACCCGATAGATATTTTTCTTGTAGATATTACCGGTGGTCAAATAAGGCAACTTACAGCAGACAGCGGTTCAAATGAAGACCCTTGGTGGTCCCCCGACGGGCGCTATATCGCATTTACCACAAACCGCGCCGGTAAACGCCAAATTTATGTTATGGATGCTGACGGTAGCGCACAGCATTTAATTGCAAACATTAAAGGCAATTCTTTTACCCCAAGCTGGAGCGATTAACCTTACCCCCCATGTACAAACCTATAATTTTATTAACAATTTCAAATATTTTTATGACTTTTGCCTGGTACGGTCATTTACGTTTTAAAGATAAAGCCGTTTGGATTATTGTTCTTACAAGTTGGTTAATAGCATTTTTTGAATATTGTTTTTTGATCCCGGCAAACCGTATAGGGCATATGTATTACAGTGCACCGCAACTTAAAGGTATGCAGGAAATTATTACACTTATTGTTTTTGCCGTATTCAGTATAACTTACCTTAAAGAAGATTTACGTTGGAACCACTATGCCGGTTTTGCATTAATTATTTGTGCGGCATTTTTGATTTTTAAGAAGTAAATTATTTCTTATTTT
>JAZRHA010000043.1:0-5243 GCA_045644515.1 Elusimicrobiaceae bacterium
CCTCTTACTTTAGACCAAGCACCATATAGCCTTTACACAACAATGTCAAGCGAAAAGGATTTATGTTTCTTTATCCGCTGTTATAGCGAATACCGCGGTATGGACGAGAAATATTTAAAATATAAAACATTTTTGTGCCGCCGCGTAAGGGCAAAATACAGTACTTTAAAGAAATTATTAAAAAAAATTCCCGGCGCAAGTAAATTGACCTTAAAACCGCTTAATAAATAACGATTACAGAAACTGTGCAACAAATTAAATTAGGCCAAAAGACGCTGCTGGCAAAGAACTCAAACTGCATACTTCCATATCAAAAATTTGACCTTATACTCCCAAATATGTTAAAATAAATTATCAGCACATCACGCAAAGCGGCTTAAAAGCCGCTTTTTTGCTAGATTTAGGAGGTTTTATGCAAAGCAAAAATATTATTGAAGAAACTATCTATAAAGCCCTTCTTCAAGACGGTTATGAACTAATTGACCTTATTATTCAACATCAAGGCAGCAAAGAACTTTTGCAATTTTTTGTTGATAAAGAAGGAGGTATAAGTTTAAATGACTGCGAACTTTTAACAAAGAAAATTGACTCCGTTTTAACTATGGAAGATTTGGTTGAAGGCGCATATATTTTGGAAGTTTCCTCCCCAGGAATTAAACGCGTGCTTAAAAAACCGGAACATTTTAAAAGATTTGTAGGCGAACGCGCTTGCATTTACCTTAAAACACCGCTTGAAAAACGCGGACGTTTTACCGGTTTAATTGATAACGCAAACGATAATAATTTCGTGCTTGATGACGGCACTAACAAATTTACCTTCGCGTACAGCGATGTAAAAAAAGCAAATTTGGACCCTGTAACAGAGTTCTAAAATAAAGGAGAGTAAAAAATGGAAAATAAAGATTTAATAATGGCCCTTGAAAGTTTGGAAAGGGAAAAAAATATCAGCCGTGCTGATACAATCAAAACTATTGAAGATGCATTAATTTCCGCACTTCGCAAACATTTTGGCAGAACTGCTTTACTTACTGCGAAAATTGACCCGGAAGTAGGCACAATTGAAGCTTATCAGACTTTAGTAGTTACAGAAGAAGTTACAAACCCCGAAGTTGAAATTTCTTTGGAAGATGCTAAAAAGGAAAACCCGAAAATCAAAGTCGGCCAAGAGCTTGTAATAACCTTAAATGTTGAAGACTTCTCAAGAATCGCAGCACAAATTGCAAAACAGGTTTTGATTCAAAAAGTACGCGGCATTGAACGTGATAATTTATATAAAGAATATAAACCGCGAGAAGGCGAAGTCGTTACCGGTTTAGTTAGAAGATTTTCAGACAAAGACATTGTTGTTGACCTCGGTAAAGCGGAGGCATTATTGCCATACTCCGAACAAATAAGGAAAGAACGCTACAGCCACGGTGCACGCGTTAAAGCAATGATTATGCGTGTCTTAACTCAATCAGATTTCGTAGACATAGATACAAAAAATGACCCAGCCTTAGGCCGTTATAAATCAGCCGCTTACCGCCTTGATAAAGCACAAAGAGGGCCATACATTATCCTTTCCAGAACCGCACCGGAATTTTTGGAAAATTTAATGAAAGTTGAAATACCCGAACTTGAAGAAGGCATTATTGAAATCAAAGGTATTCACAGGGACCCGGGTGTTAGGGCAAAAGTTGTTGTAAAAAGTAATGATAACAAAATCGATCCTATCGGCACATGTGTAGGTATGAGGGGCATAAGAATCCGTGCCGTAACTAATGAACTTTCCGGCGAAAAGATTGATTTAATAAATTTCAGTGATGATATTTCAAGCACAATTATTAATGCTCTTTCACCTGCAAAAGTTTTATCTGTAAAAATCAAGAGCCATGAAAATAAAAAAGCACTTGCAATTGTTCCCGATGACCAACTTGCAATCGCTATCGGTAAAGATTGGCAAAACATCCGCCTTGCAAGCCGCGTTTGCGGATGGGATATTGATGTAAAGAGCGAATCCCAACAAAAACAACAAGGCCAGGAAGAAAGCCAACTTAAACAAGATGTTTTAAGTGAAGTTGAAGGCATTGGCCCCAAACTTGCGGAAGTTTTAATTAAAGCCGGTTTCACTACCGTAGAAAAACTTGCTTCCGTAGGAGTTGAACATTTAGCCACCGTACAAGGTGTTGGTGAAAAGACTGCTGAAAAGATTATTGAAGGCGCAAAAAAATATTTAGCCGAACATGCAAATGCTTCCCAGCAGCCAAGCGAGGAGGCACAAAATGACAGCAGCGAAGAATCAAAATAAAGACGCGGAAAAGAAAACAAAAACAACCGCTAAAAAAACAACAACCAAGAAAACAACGGCTAAAAAAACAACCGCTAAAAAAACGACGGTAAAAAAACCTGCAGCAAAAAAAACTGTTGCGAAAAAAGCTACTGCTGAAAGAGAAGTAAAGCAGAAAACCGTCAAAAAAGCGGAAGTTGAAAATTTTAAACAAGAGGCTAAACCGGAAGTCAAGACGGAAGTGAAAACAGAAATCCGCCAAGAACCGAAACCTGTTGTAGCCAAACCAGAGGTTAAACCTGAAGTCAAACCGGAACCGAAACCTGAGGTTAAACACGAAGTTAAACCACAGGTTAAACCGGAACCGAAACAAGAAGTAAAACCGGTGCATAAAGAACAACCAAAAGCACCCGTTACCGAAGATAAGCCAAAAGAAAAAGTCATTAAAATTTTAGGCCAGCCGACAATTAAAGAACTTGCCGAAAAGATGGATTTTAAAATAAATGACTTTATCAAAAAACTTATGGGCATGGGTATTTTTGCTACCATTAACCAAAAACTTGAACCGGATATGATGGAACTTGTTTTATCTGAATGCGGCTTTAAAGCAGAAATAACCCAGGAATTTGCGGAAGAAGAAATCGCCGCACAAGAAGAAGATAACCCGGCAGACCTTCAACCCCGTGCACCTGTTGTAACAATTATGGGTCACGTTGACCATGGTAAGACAAGTTTGCTTGATGCTATACGCCACTCAAATGTTGTTGCAGGCGAATTCGGTGCAATTACTCAACATATCGGTGCATACAGGGTTAAAACTTCACGCGGATATATTTCCTTCCTAGATACCCCGGGCCATGAGGCTTTTACTGCCATGCGTGCAAGGGGTGCTCAGGCAACTGATATTGTAATTTTGGTCGTTTCTGCTACAGACGGTATTATGCCGCAAACTATTGAAGCTATTAACCACGCACAAAGTGCAAAGGCACCTATAATTGTAGCAGTAAATAAAATTGACCTTCCGGGTGCAAATCCTGACAGAGTTAAACAAGACCTTGCCGGCCGCGGTTTAGTGCCGGAAGAATGGCAAGGAAATACTATCTTTGTTGAAATTTCCGCCAAAAAACGTATAAACATTGATAAACTTCTTGAAATGGTTTCAATTCAGGCGGAAATGATGGAACTAAAAGCCAATCCAAAACGCAAAGCAGTCGGCGTAATTTTGGAAAGTAAACGCGATAATAAAAGGGGTGTTGTCGCCACAGTATTAGTACAAAAAGGTACTTTAAAAGTGGGCGATCCGTTTATTGTCGGTACTACTTATGGTAGGGTTCGCGCATTAATTGACGAGCACGGCCACCGCATGCAAAGTGCCGGGCCAAGTGTTCCGGCTGAAGTTTTAGGTATTAACGGCGAACCACCTGTCGTCGGCGAAACTTTATATGTAGCTGAAAGCGATAAAGAAGCCAAACATATTTCCGAAAAGCGCAAACTTGCCCATAAAGCTGAAAATATTGAACATCAAAAGCATGTTTCTTTAACTAATTTAAAGAGCGCAGACGGTAAGAAAATTAAAGAACTTGCAATCATTTTAAAGGCTGATGTTCAAGGCTCTATTGAAGCTATTAAAGATGCTATTTTGGGCCTTACTAACGACGAAGTACAAGTTAAAATTATACACTCCGCCGCCGGGGACGTTAATGAATCTGACCTTTTGCTTGCCAAGGCAAGTGATGCAGTTATAATTGCTTTTAACGTCAATACTATCCCGGCAGTTGCTGATGAAGCAGAGCGTGAGGGTATTGAAATACGCACATATAATATCATCTTTGAACTCTTGGAAGACTTAAAAGCTGCAATGGAAGGCTTACTTGAACCGGAAATTGTGGAAGAAGTCGTCGGACGTGCAACTGTACGCCAAGTGTTTGATTTAAGCTCCGGTTTCATTGCCGGCTCTTATGTGGATGAAGGCAAAATCACGCGTAATTTTGATGCAAAGATTATGCGTGGCGGTGAACAAATCCACAAAGGCAAAATCGGCGGGCTTAAACGCTTTAAAGATGATGTCAAAGAAGTTGAAAAAGGTTATGAATGCGGTATTTTGATTGAGGGCTTTAGAGGCACAAAAGCAGGGGACACTGTCCTTTGCGTGCAAAAGAAAACAATCACACGCCGTATAACAAAACCTGAGTAGTCGTTAACTTTATTGACAAAACCCCGTCTTAAAGACGGGGTTTTTGTTTCCGCTAATTTTACGTGTCCACGTTCCACATACTGCACACAAACGCATGTAACGCGCTTGTATATTTAAGTAATTTTCAATTTTTCCTTTCCTAGAGTACCGCAAACTCGTTGCGCTCGTTTTACTTCTTGGTACACGTCGTCAAGGAGAAAATTGAAAATTCCATTAAATCTACTGCGCGATGCGCGGACACGCACGTGCGCTACGGGTTTTGAACTCAAAAATTATTTCCTTATATTCCCCGCCCCTTTGCTTGCAAAGGCGGAGGGGCTAGGGGTGGGGTTGCAAAACTAAAATTTCCTCAAAAATACTTGCCGGATATATGTTCTCGATTTGGCTTTATTAAACAAAAATACCTTCTATAATTCCCCGCCCTTTTGCTTGCAAAGGTGGAGGGGTTAGGGGTGGGGTTGTAAAAAATCATCTTAAATTTGCTGCGTCGCACAAAATGCGCCAGTTCGCTACGGTTTTGCGCTCTTGAAATGTCAAAGAAAAGTTAAAATTATCTCCAAAATACTTACCGGGTGTATGCGCACAATTTGCTTTATGTTAAAAGTATCTTGGGGCTTTGCATTTGTTTGCTTGGTTTATCTCCTTTCAATTCCTTAATTATTGCCTTTTTCATTTCTATAATTAATTTGTTATTTGGTGATATTTTTAAAATACTCTCACAATCTGCCAGTGCTTTGTTATTTTCACCCATAGTCCTATAAAAACGCGCTCTGCTTATGTAAT
>JAZRHA010000044.1:0-7799 GCA_045644515.1 Elusimicrobiaceae bacterium
TTCAATATCATCTATATTTCCCACCTGCTTTCTACCGGGTTTAGTCCAAAGTCTTTTCTGCGAATAATCTAAATTACTTTCTTCTTTATTATTCTTCGAATAATTCCCTTGTAATTTAGTTTTTTCTCCTTTTACCTTAGATTCTTCTTCCTTTAATACTTCAGATTTTGTCTTCATTACAATATCTTCTTTATTAATAGGTTCATCTTTCAACACAACTTTACGTTTTAAAATACGTTCACGGCCCTCAGTATCTACAGCTTTAAGAACAATAGTGTACTTACCCGAAGGTAATAAATGACCGAAATAACCTTTACGCCCGTTCCAAAAAGTCTGATGATTTAACGGGTGATTTCCAGAAAGTTGTTTTACTACATAGTAATGTTTATCAGAAGCATGACTCACAATTTGCAAAACCCAATTTTTTATTTGAGAAGATGCTTCTATAACAGAGAAATCTATTACAAAAACCTCTCCAGCAGAAGGGGTAATTTCATTAAACGGGTAAATTGCCAAACTTAAAACAGGCGGCAAATTTTTCTCTTGCAACTTAGATTTTAAATGTGATTTTCCTTCATAATCAAATACGATGGAAACACCTTCCAAGTCACTAAATTTTTCAGGAGGTTCTTGGGTTGTAAGCCCCATATTCAAGCTCATCCTAGATGGTGATATACCACGATTTATAAAATAGGTATTAAGCGCAACAGCCTGGCGGACCCCATGCAAAGTAACATCATCAGTATAACTACCTTCAGGCAATATGACATACGCAGGGGAGTCTTCTAAGATCATTAAAGCATATGCATCATCCAAAATCGGTGATGATACTTTATCCATATCTCCGCCTAAGAATAAAGCTGAAGAATTAATATCTATTGCATCTACACGCCCATTACGCATATAAACTTGAACTTCATCATTAGCATTTAACTTGGTAACTAAAGATTCTATTAATTCTTTCCTTTTTTGATCTTGTTCCTTTTTTTGTTTAGAACGAAGTTTTATCTTATTTCCAGTAGGGAAAGAGGATTCAGTTTCATTAGATATTATATTTTTCCCGGGTTCTACATTTACCCCATCTTCAAGAACTATAAATTCATTTTCTCCCGCGACAGCGGTATCTGCAGGAACATCTTCATCTGATTCATATCTATCTTCTAACATTTCACCTTGCATTTCTTCAGATTCATTGGATAATTCTTCATCAGATGTATCGGGCATGTCTTCATATATTTCATCAGATGATCTTGTAAATATTTTTTCTTCAGATTGTTTTGTCTGAACAGAAGAAATCTTAGCAGTTTTATTAGAGCCAAACGGATCAGCCTCTCGTTCAAAACTGGGAGGTTCTGCTACAATATTTTCTTCCTCTTTTACAAAAACTTGCTTTGATGTTTCCCCATCATCGTTTTGGACAGTTACTTGTGTTTCGGAAGATTTACTTTTAAGTATTTTCCCCTTAGTACCGACACTTTGTTGTTTATCTGCTCCTTCATACGGAACTTGTTTCGGAGCTACCACACCGCCTCTGTCATAATGAATCAAATTTACATATTCATTAGCTTCAGCGATCTGTTCAGTGTTTCCGCTTACAAACACGTTTATGAAGTTGTCCATTGCATCTTCATATCGACCATCGGCAAAAAACCTTTTGCCTCTGGCTAGAGATTCTTCTGCATTATTATCAAGTGCAAAAATAGCACCGGAAAACATAACAGAAGAAATAACAAACACTACAAAAAAATAAAATTTTAATTTCATAAAATCCCTCTTTTTAAAAATCCCCTAAAGCCCATATAAATAATTATAGCAATTTAATAGCTTTTGTAAAGACTTTTTTTTACTTACATCAATATATTAACATTTTTAACCTGCTTTTAGCAAATCCATCATAAGGATCTACATATAATATTTCCTCAAGCATATCTCGGCTTAGTTTTTTATCACCGCATTTTTGGGCAGATAAAGACAAAGAAAAATTATAAGATTTATTCCAAAAATTATTACCTTTATATCTTCTTAAAATATCCATTGCTTCACAAAACTTCCCTTGTTTAAAATAAAACTCTGCCAGCAAAGAAACTGCTTCAGGCTCGTCAGAATATTCTGTTTGCAATTTTTTAATATCCTTGAGTAAAATTTCTGTTTGTTGCGTTTTTACTTTATCTTTTAAACTATTAAGCTTTTTTACTTTCTCTAGAAATTTATTATCGGTATTATCAGTTCCGCAATCAGTAATAATTTTCAATGCTGCCTTGTCAAAAATATTTTTTTTCAAGGCTTTCAGTGCAAAGGTAACAGCATTTTTAAAGTCTTTTTCTTTAAAATAAATTTCTGCTAAATAAGCCGGTAAATTTGGTTCATAAGGCAAAATATCAATTAAATTTTCAAGCATTTTTTTATCTTCTTTTGAAACATAATTTTGGCCTGATAAAATACTTGCAAAAAGTTCAGCTGCGGGAGTATATGTAGGTAACAATAATAAAGTTTTACGCAAATTTTTTAAGGCCTTTTCCTGTTTATTTTGCGTATAGTTTAAGGCAGCAAGGCGATAATTAAATTCATAATATGCCGGGTAAAATTTCAAAGCTTCTTCAGTAACACCTTGTGCCTTATTCATTTCATTAAGGGAAATATAGTTATTTAAAAGAACATAATACGGTTCTGGCCTAAGCGAAGATAATCTTATCGCTTTTTCCATACTACTAATAGTATCTGGATAATTTTCCTTCACCAAATTTTTATAGCCTTTAAGTTCATATTTTTGAGCAACAAAATATTTTGTTTGGAAACTTATCAACGAATAAAGAATAAAACAAATTAACAAGAAAATTGCACAACTAATAATTTTATTTAAATTTATTTTTATTACCTTAGCATCCAAATTGTTTAGAGATGAAAAAACAAACCAAAACGCAAAACTTACAAGTAAAGTTCGCAAAGTTATATTAAATAAATTATCGACTAAAACGCTTATTAAACCAAACATCAAAGCAAGATAAAAAAATTTTTCTTCTTTACCCGAAGTTCTAACTTTTTTACTAAACATTATAAAAAACAAAGTCCACAAAACTACATAAATAATAAAAGATATTAAACCTCCATCAGACAATATTTCCAAATACTCATTATGTGCATTATTAGCCTGCATGTTCATTTTATCTAAAGCAGGATTTTTTGCAATCAATTTGCCTTGGCAGTATGGGAAATTAAGTTGAAAAGAATTTACGCCTTTACCCAAAAACGGGGAATTTTTTAAATTATCTAAAGCGCAATGCCACATCATTAAACGCTGGTGTAAAGGTTGAATTAAATACTTACTTTGTAAAGAAAATGATTTTAAACTAAAAACTTGTTTTACTTCTGAAATTCTTGCACCGGGGGCAGAAATACCCTTGTTTTTTAAACCGGATATTACAATAAAAGAAGAAGCACAAAATATTAAAAATAAAACAAATATTTTTACGAATTTATTTAAAAATATTTTTCTAAATTCTTTAGACAAAACCAAAAATCCAACTGTACAAAATAATAAACCGATCCAAGCAGAACGTGTGCCGGATATTATCAAAAATAAAGCCAGAACCAAAGTTATAAAACCGCTTATTAAATTTTCTTTTTTATTTTTTGCCTGCAAAAATAAAAGCAAAGAATAAGGTAAAAAAAGCAAAACAAAAGAAGCCAAAAAATTAGGATTACCAAAAGTTGAAACGGAACGCGCACCAAAATCTTTCGAAATATCTAAAACCCAAAATAATTCAAAACCCAATGCTTGCATTATCCCATACAAACAAGCGCAAAAACAGGTGGCAAGCATGACATCTAAAATTTCTTTTATTCCATATTTCCTTATATGAGTAAAACACAAATAAATACCGCTACCGAATATTAAAATTGCCACGAAAAAACTTGCCTGAATTTTCCACAAAAGCCAAGCCAAGCACCACAGAAAAATATTTTTAAAAAATTTATAAGATTGGTCATCAAAACTAATTTTTGAAATTGTTATCTTAGCAAATAAAAAACCAAATATTAAACCGAAAAATAAATAATCAGATTTTCGTAAAAATTCATTTATTAAAGCTGCCTGATAATTACCAAAGAAATAATTAAAAATTAAAGAAAGTAATAAAGAAGATAAAAAAATAATAAAAATAAAATCTAATTTAGAGTAACAAAAATTTATTTCCCTTTTAATTAAGATTTCAATCGCCCGGCATAAAACAAAACTGCCGCCGAAAATACTAAAAAATAGCGGTTGTACTGCAAAAGGATTTTGGGTAGTATCGGTCAAAAACAGTAAAGGGCAAACAAATAGACAACAGCTTAAACAAAACCCCTGAAATATTTCGGTAAAATTCAAAATTTTATTTTGCATTTTGTTCGTTTAATTTCTTTTCTTGTTCATCTAGTATTTTATAAAATTGTTGGGCATTTACATTGTTTTTATGTTGGGCAAGATAATCTTCGTTTACAACATCACTTGGCCCCTTCATATACATATCAAGCCAAATTCTCGCAGTTTTAAAATCTCTATGTATTGTAGCAATATCCGCAAGTTGAAAATAAGTATTATCAAATACAGGATCCAGGTGCAGAGATCTCTTAAAAAAAGCCTCGGCCTGTTTATAATATTTCTCACCTTCATAAAAATCTTTCCGTCCGATATACATAGCCATTTTTCTGTAAAGCAAACCCCGGTTATGCCAAACAAGTGCGTTATTTGGGCTTAATGAAATTTCTTTTTGATAATACTTATCTGCACGTTCAAAATCTGTCATGGGTTCAGTATCACCTTCTAAGGGCAGATACTTTTTTCTCATATCAAATCTATTAACAAAAAATGAAGCTTTAAATTGATTAACACTGGTTTTAAAAGGGTTTAAACTTATGACCTTTGTATAAATAAGCCCAGATGAAGGATTCCCCTGCATCATCATAGAAGAAGCCATAGTCAAATAATGATCGGCCAGCAATGTGCCAAAAGCTTTAAACATTAAAAATGCCGTTAAAGACAGTAAAATTGAAACGAATACTTTTTTATATTTCCATATAATATAGCTAAATCCACACAGTACGCCGACACAAGCTGCCAAAGAACACAGCCGATACAAACCAAGTAGTAAAATATTAGTGGACGGAGCAATCTTGATAAATTGATATTCGGTAAATACAATTAAAAATAAAATAAAAGCAATTGCTAAAATACATATTATTACAGAAAATACACCTGCCCGATTGTTTTGATTATCTCGCGATTTTTTCTTTTCAAGCCCACCGTAAGCCAAATTAAATAATATGCCGTTAAATAGTGCCAAAAAGTACATTGTAGAAACAAAATAAATACTCACGTCCACTAAATTATGCAAATATATTGCCGTACTTGCCATTAAAGCAGCAAATAAATTATAAGCGGTTTCTTTATCTTCTGTATACTCAAAATATTTAAATGCCTTAAAAGCACCTTTTAGTTGATAAAAAACCAAATATAGAAATAACCCAAGCCCCAAAATACCCAAAGTTGCCCATTGTTCAAGGAAAAAGTTTTCAGCATGTTGGGTTTCGGCATTATGCAAATTTTCCATATAAAATATGTCAGGCCTTTTATATGCTTGGTATATTACTTGAAAGGATCCAAAACCAGTTCCCGTAAGCGGTGTGGCCTGTACCATATCCCAAGTTGAGCGCCAAGTAGATAGACGGAAGTTTACGGACTGCATACGCTGCGCACCAAAATGCACAACCAAAGCACCTATTGCCAAAAAGAATATCAAAGCGGAAATATTTATTATCTTTTTATGTTCACTTAATTTAGTTTTAAAAAAATTCAAATAAACACCGGCAAAAATAACTAAACTTACGCCAAGCCCCATCCATGCGCCTTTACTTTCCGTAAAAAATATATTGGTAAGCAAAATAACAGCAAGCAAAATATATCTTTTATAATGCGTGTAACAAAAGCGTGCCAAAACTACCATTAAAGAAAACAAGCAATAATTACCTAAAAAGTTGGGGTTTGCAATAGTTGAAAATATGCGTTTTTGGAAAGCCGGAGTCCAATAAAGCAGGTCCACACCTTTATAGATATATAGATCTATTACCTGAACTAAGCCGTAAATACCAACAACCCAAGCACAAGTGATTACGGCCTTAAAAAGTAAATTTATATCATCTTTATCAAATTCAAAAGCAATAATAGAAAAGAAGATACAAATACCCAAAAATTTAAATAAACTTTCCATCCTTCCCATAACATAGGGATGGCAAAAATACCCGATTACTACATAACCCACATATAAAACAAAAGGTAAAAGTTTAATAAGATTTTGGCGCGTAAAAATATTTTCTTTATAGAAATAAAGTTTGGAAATCCAAAGCCCCAAAGCACCTATTGCCCCCATGTAGTAGAGGGTAATTTTAATTTGTGCGCTGTCTAAAGAATTTAAGAAAAGCGGTAGGGAAATAAAAAAACATAAGGCAGAAAGCCAATAAGTTAAAAGGCGGCTTTTTGCGGTTTTAACGGGTGATTGCTCGGTTTGCATTTTCCCTCCAAAGGAATAAGCCGAGAATGGGGTTCGAACCCACGACCTGCCGCTTACGAAGCGGCTGCTCTACCAGCTGAGCTATCTCGGCATACAAATATTTTACCAAAATAAAGGGAAGTTCGCCACTTAATTGTTTAGAAGTTAATGAAATTTTAACTTTTCTTTACAACAATAAAATAAAGCCAAACCGGGTGCAAAAATCTGTCAATTATTTTTGAGGAAATTTTGATTTTTTCTGCAATGCCCCAAGAGAGCAAAACCATAGCGTGCGAATACGCTTTGTGCGACGCAGCAAATTTAAGATGATTTTTTATTTTCTCCTTGACGACGAATACCCAGAAGTATAGGAGCGAAGCGATTTTCGGTATTCTAGGAAAGGAAAAATAAAAAAGGGCTTAAATTTGCAAGAATATGCACACCAAAAAATTTTATTCGTAACGATCTTTATCCCTTAATTAAGCGGTTGAGTATCTTGTTAAGCAACGCCGGGTTCGCCTTGCCCTTAGACGCCTTCATAACCGGCCCCACCAAAGCACCGATGGCTTTTGCATTCCCTGCCTTAACTTCGGCCGCGGCTTTCGGGTTTGCGGCAATTGCGGCTTTGGCCCAGGCTTCAAGTTGCGCTTCATCGTTTACCTGTGAAGCGCCGGAACTTTCAAGCAATTTTTTAATACTTTCTTTGCTGTCAAAGGCTTTGGTAAAGACTTCTTTTGCAATTTTGGAAGATATTTTACCGCCCTCAATTTGCTTAATTAAAAATGCCAAATCTTTTGCCGCAACGGGGCTTTGGGCAATTTCCAAATCAGCCGCTTTTAACTTACCGGCAAGGTCTGAAAATATCCAATTTACCGCTGCTTTGGCTTGCACGCCTTCTTTTAAAACTGCCTCAAAATAATCTTTTGTAGCGCGCTCTTGCGTTACCAAACCGGCATCATAAGCATTTAAACCGAGTGTATCCATATACACCTTTTTTTGCTCGTTTGGAAGTAACGGCATAGCATTTTTTACTTCTTCAATTTCCGCTTGCGTTACTTGTAATGACGGAAGGTCCGGCTCCGGGAAATATCTATATTCCTGCGCGGTTTCTTTTGAGCGCATTACAAGCGTTTGGCCTTTTGCGTCATCCCAAAGCATAGTTTGCTGCAACACTTTGCCGCCCTCATTTAAAAGTTTGGTTTGGCGTTCTATTTCATAAGTAAGCGCATCTTTAACAGCTTTAAAGGAATTTAAATTTTTGATTTCAATGCGCGT
>JAZRHA010000045.1:0-2317 GCA_045644515.1 Elusimicrobiaceae bacterium
AGTGTTCTACGTTTTGATAGGCGGTGGGATAGGGCTTATCGTATATTTTATAAACCTTGCCGTCAATAAGGGCAAAAAGGTTAACGATAAAAGCGTGCAAGCAAACACAACAAAAAACACGCAAAGCAATCTGCAAGCTGATTACGAAGATAAATCAAACGTAGGGGAGGGCAATGAATAATGCATCCGCTACTTGATTTATTTTAAACCTTCCTTAAAATAGGTGCAACTTCGTTTGGCGGTGGATACGGCATGATACCTCTTTTAACAGAGGAGGTTTTGGCACACGGCTGGATGACCGAAGCACAGTTAATGAACTTTATAGCAGTATCGGAATCTACTCCGGGTCCCGTTGCAATAAATATGGCAACGTTTATTGGCTCTTTTCAAGGCGCAAGTAGTTTTGGTGGCTCGGTTTTTGGTATGTTTATCGGTGCGTTCCTTGCAACCCTTGGGGTTGTTCTGCCCGCATTTATAATAATTTTAGTTATAGCATCTCTTGTTAAAGGACTACTAAAATTTGCAGGTGTTCAAGCATTTTTAGATGGGGTAAGACCTGTTGTAATCGGACTTATTACAGCAACCGGTATTGGAATGATTTTGACGGTGATTATAGGCATAAAAACCGTTTATGACGTTGCAATATTCGACTGGAAAGCACTGGTTATTTTTGCAATAATTACAACAGTACATTACTTATATAAGTATATAAAAAAAAAAACCAATTCTCCAATAATATTGATATTAATTTCGGCAGTATTAGGCATACTTTTGTATTCACCTCTTTTGCCAATTTAGGTTTAATAAAACCTTCTAATTTTTATTATAGTTCACTAAATTAAAATAAAAAAAAGGGAGCCATAGCAATTTGCTATGGCTCCCTTACTTATCGTTTTTTTAAAATTAGGTAACAATAATTATTTATTTACCGATTTAATATACATTTAGTGTTGTTAAAAGTTTTCGTGAATTAAAGTTTGTTTCCGCACTCTGGGCAAAATTTAGCCGTTGCTCCACATTCGGCACCACATTCAGTGCAATACTTTTTTACAGGCATTTTCTCTCCGCATTCAGGGCAAAACTTAGCTTTAGCACTTACTTTTGCTTGGCAAGCAGGGCACACCTTTGTATTTTTGTTTACTTGCGTATTAGGTATGGGGGGTTGCGTGTTAGATGTAGGCTTAACTGCATCAGCAAAAACTGCACCAATACCTGCGCCTGCGCCAATACCCATACCAGCCCCTACAAACGCACCGCCAACGCCTTGATTTTTGGCAGCATCTTTCATAGCTTCCGCCGCTGCAACACGCATCATAACGTCAGTCTTATCCCCCAAGATGCCAAGTTTACTACGCTCGTCAATCGCTTTTTCAACTTCTTCGGGGACGGACATATTTTCTATAAATAGGTTGGTTAGTTTAAGTCCAATTTCCTTAAATTTATTTTGAATATTAGCTGTTACAATTTGGTTAAATTCTGTTGTATTGCCTGCAAGGTCAAGGGCCGAAATTCTGCTTTCGCCAATAGCGTCGGTCAGGGCAGATACAAGCATTGTTTTTAACCAATCGGTAATATCGCGTGTGTTAAAAGAAGAATTTGTGCCAAACAATTCCTTCAAAAAAACGCCGGCATCATCAACCTTAAAAGCATAAGAGCCATAGCCTTTTACACGAATCATGCCAAACTCTGGGTCTCGCATAACAATGGGGTTAGAGGTGCCCCATTTGTAACCTGTAAATTGCTTTACGTTAACAAAATACACGTCGACAGAAATTGGCGTTTGAAAGCCGTATTTCCAACCGGCAAGTTTAGATAAAATAGGAAAAATGTCGGTGTTTAAGTCATAAGTGCCCGCAGGGAAAACGTCACAAATCTGTCCTTTATGAACAAAAATAGCTTCTTGTGATTCACGGACAATAAGTTTACTTTTATGATTAATTTCTCTACCGCCTTTTGCAAGTGGTAATTTGTAAACCAAAGTATCTTTACTGTCGTCAGTCCATTCAAGAATTCTTAAAAATAAAGCCATTTTTAAATCTCCTTATACGAATTTTCAAGGTAATTATAACATAATATTTTTTTGAATACAATAAAAAAGTTAAATTTGTGTTTGCATTATCTAAGGTTTTGTGCTATTATAATACGGAAAAATACTTGCAGGTGTAGTTCATCGGTAGAATGAGAGCTTCCCAAGCTTTAGAGGTGGGTTCGATTCCCATCACCTGCTCCAATAATCGACAAGCTTTTTATTAGTTTGTCGATTTTTATTATTTATAAACACTTAATCACTTTTTGCAATAATAGATTTTACAAAAAT
>JAZRHA010000046.1:0-9163 GCA_045644515.1 Elusimicrobiaceae bacterium
TTACCTTCCCGGGCTGAAGCCAAGGCCATTTTATCTTCCCCTGCATCAGCGTCAGAAGTTAAATGCCCGACATCAGTTATATTCATCATGTGTTTTACAGGTAAACTGTAACGGAGAGTGCGCATAAGTAGATCTTCAAAAATATATGTTCTTAAATTACCGATATGTGCATAATTATAAACTGTAGGACCACAACAATAACAAGTTGCCCCTTCTGTGTTTAAAGGTGTAAATTCTTCTTTCTCATGATGTAATGTGTTATATATTTTTAACATATTTAGATTGCTTTCTTTAATTTTTCGTTTTCATACTCTATTGGAATCTTTGTAAAAAACGCATCACAAACTTTCTTACCAGAAGTATTTGCAAAATTTTCGCTAAGCAAACATTGTACATTTATCACTGATAATGGATTAACTGTTCCCGCAGGGGAAAGTGTATAAGTAAACCCCTGTGTTCTGTAACTTTTTAGTATTGTATTATAGGACCTATCCAAAGCTGTTTGAAAAGTAATAAGATCCGCGCCTGTTGCATTGTTGCCTAAAGGAATTTTTTTACTGGACATAACAACAACAGCCTCCCCATAGGCTTGATTACTGCTCTCAATAATTTCTTCTTCAGTAATCTCTTCTACTTCAGGGACATCAATGGCCTCACTAACTACATCTTGATCTTGATCTTGGTTTTCTTCCGCTTCTTTTTCTTGCCTTATAGTACCAAGACCAATACCTGTATATGCACTGGGAGCTTCATACGCAGTATAATCTATACCGGTATAACCCCTATAATTTTTAGGGCCATATCCGCTACAACCTGTAAAGATAGCAAATAACAAAGTTAATGTAATTATATGTTTCATTTCTGTTTTCTTCCTTTTTTTTGAATTTTTACAGTAACAGCAGCAAAGCAAGAAAGGGCTTTACCGGCGCCAATGTCACCTAAACCCTCATGACTTTTGGCTTTAAAACTAATGTTATCCAGTCCGATTTTAAAGATTGAATCTAAAGATTTCCTGATATTTAAATAATGCGGACGCATTTTTGGTGTTTCTGCTACAAGAGTTACATCTATATGAGTAATCTGTGCATTTTTCTTTTTCAAAATATCCAAAACTTTTTTAGTTATTACAACACTGGATATTCCTTTAATAGTTTTATCTGTGGGCGGGAAGTATTCACCTATTTCCCCGGCACAAACTGCACCTAAAGCACCATCACAAATAGCATGTAAAACTAGATCTCCGTCGCTATGCCCAAGCATTCCATGAGTATGCGGTATAAGCGCGCCGCCTAAAAAGAGTTTTAACCCCTTTTTGTAACGGTGAGTATCATATCCAAAACCAAATTTTACTTCTTCTTTTTGCATAAAGCACCTGCTATTATTAAATCTTCCGGAGTAGTAATTTTTATGTTTCTATAATCCCCTATCACAGCCGTAATTTTTATTTTTAACTTTTCTACCAACTGCGATTCATCTGTTGCAAATATTTCATTACCATACTTTTTTAAAGCCGTTCTTAATATTTCTGCTCTATAACATTGCGGCGTTTGAGCTGCAAATAATTCTTCACGTTTTAAAGTCTCTACTATTTTATTATTTTTTACTCTTTTTATTGTATCTTTAACAAATACCCCTAAAACTGCTGCTTTATCTTTTTGGGCTGCTTTTAAACAAGTTTCTATATCGCTAGCATTAACTAAAGGTCTTGCCCCATCATGAACTGCAATCAAATCTATATCATCAGATACTTCCTTCAAACCGTTTTTTACAGATTCTATTCTTTCTTTCCCGGCAGGGGCAAATTTTAAACCTTTTATTTTTTTACTAACGGCTTTAAAGGTCTCAGGAGTGGTTACTATTATTATTTCCCTAACTCTTTTAACTTTCTTAAAAGCCAATATAGTCCTAATCAGTATTTCTTGCCCAGCTACTTTAAGCAACTGTTTTGGCCGCCCCATGCGGGTACCTTTACCACCTGCAGCAATTATTACAGATGTATCTTTTCTCATTATTCTTCTGTAGTGTTGCAAACACGGGTAAAAAACATTTTTCCGGCTGAAGTTTGTAATATAGAATAAACTTCCACCTCAGCACGTTTGCCTATAAATTTACGTCCGCCTTCAATTACTACCATAGAACCGTCATCTAAATAAGCAATCCCCTGATCTTTTTCCTTGCCTTCTTTCATTACAAACAAAGTAATCTTAGTACCTGGTAAAAATACAGGCTTAAGTGACCTCGTCAAATCCACAATATTTAAAACGGGTAAATTGGCAATAGCACCTTCTTTATTCATATTGAAGTCAACAGTAATTATTGCAGCTTTGTAATGTACAGCCAAAGACACTATTTTTTGTAACAAATTATTACCTTTTCCTTCTCTTGAAGTCGTGGAAATTCTTAAACCCCTTATTTCTCTTAACTTCTTCAAGATTTCAAGACCCCTACGACCTCGTGCCTTTTCTGATACATCCTTGGAATTTGCCAAAGCAGACAATTCCTTTTCAACTAATTTTGAGACCAACAATTCCCCGGTTAAAAAACCACTTTCACAAAGATCATAAATACGCCCGTCAATCAAAACCGACATATCCACCACTTTTATATGGCGCCCTTTGCGTTTTATACCCATAATTTCGGGGGCTCGTACCAAAGCAATACAAGCACAAAGCATAGTTAATACAGCCGAAATCGTAGAAGAATTTGAAGTCCAGAAAGAATAAATTTCGGGCAAAGCCATCTGCTCTACCAAATATTGACCTATGAAGAAAACAGTATAACCAATAAGAGCCCCGAAAATTCCAATAAGTATGGACATAAATTTCAAGGTTCTCACAAAATATTCCGTCGCAACCAGAACTAATGCTAAAATAAAAGTTAACAATACGGAATAATAGTTACCAGAAAAAACATAAGCTAACAAAGGTAATCCTAACAACGCGGAACAACGAAACAACCAAAACAACATAAAAATCCTCCAAGAGAAATATCCCTGCTCTTTTCCCTCTTGTTTAAAAAAGAGAGGTATAACATATTTTACATTTTTATTAGCCATACTGCAAAAAATATGTTAAAATGTGTAGACGGATTAAATTTAATAGAGGTTTAACATTATGAAAAAAACATTAGGTACTTTATTAGTAACAAGTATTTTGTTGGGGACTGTAAACTTTTCTTTTGCATTAACTGCAAGGGAAGAAAATCTTTTGATAAGTGATGATCAAATATTCTCTTTAGCAAACAGATATACTTCTATTGTACATGCTTTATTCGATGAAGATGCAATTCGTTTAGGATTAACTGGGCATAAAAATGAAATTACAAAACGTGATGTGCAAAATGAAGTAACCAAAATAAAGGCTTTAAATTCTTTGAAAGCAAGTTTGGAAAATATTAAGCCCACATCTTTATCCACTTATGTGCAAGCTGATTATTATACCTTAAAGGAACTTGTCGGCCTAAGATATTTTAATACTGAAATTAGAAAACAATTTGAAACAGATCCTATGTGGTATTTAGAATCTATGGATGTCGTTTATGAAATATTATTAAAAGACTTTTTACCTGATCATGAACGTTTAGACTATGCGTTTAAACGCCTAGAAACTGTGCCGGAAATTCTTGAAGATGCACAAGAAAATTTAAAGACACCTTCTGATTTAAGTATAAAACTAGCGATAGAAAAAGTTAATCTTGAAATTGCAAATATGCAAAGCATAATATCCCTAGTGCAAAGAATATCTAACGATAAAATTACAAAAAATGAAATTAGTAAAATAATAAAAAAGGTTACAACTGCTTTAACCAATTATAAAACATTTCTACAGAAAAAACTTGATGAACAAAATAATCAAGATTTCAGAATCGGCAGCAATAATTATGAATATTTGTATCAAGAAGTTTACATGATTCCGTCTAAATATAGTAAATTGGAAAATACATTATGGAAAAATCTTGATCAAGCTCAACAAGACCTTTTAGAGTGGATCGCCCCCAAAGTAATGACATTATTAACGGACGAAGAAAAAGAGAACAGATTAAATGAGGGTAAAATTGACATCTATCCTAAAGATTACTACTTAATATCTAAAAATTACAAAAGCGCACCTGAATATAACCAGGTTTTAAAAACATATTCAAAAGAAATAAAAAATGCTGATCAATTTTTCGTGACTAAAAAACTTTTTCCAACACTGTCCCTCCCTATAGTAATAACATCAGCTCCGCCTATACTTAGATCTATGCCGTCAAAAGTAACAATATATCCGCCGATACCATTGGCCGAAAAAAGAACAGGTGATGTTTTAGTTTCACTTCCGAAACAAACTAACTTAAATAAGGCCGAGTATGATGCAAATTATAATTACGGGAAGATCAAATTCAGTTCTTCAGAATATATAACACCAGGGCAAACTTTAATTTATTCTGTAGAACCTGCTAATCTTTCTTTACTTTGCAAATTATCAAATGACATCTTTTATATACACGGATGGATAAAATACGCATTAGATACTGCTTATGAAAATGATTTCTTCAATAAAGATGAAGATAAATTAAATTATCTTTGGTTTAACTATAAAAAAGCAATTTATGCTATTGTAGATTATGAATTACAAACTCAAATTTTTGATTTACAATCTTCATTAGATTTTATGAAAAATTCAGGGATAGAAGAGAAAGAAGCCGAAAGTTATCTAAATTATTTAGCTTTAAGACCTTTCGACGCTGTTTCTTATATTATTGGGGCACAAGAATTTAAACGCTTAAGAAATAAATATCAGAAACGACAAAAGAACGATTTTGATTTCGTTACTTTCCATACTCGAGTGTTATCCGTAGGACGCATTCCGTTAATAGCACTGGAAAATACCCTTGAAAAAGCTTATGCTAAAAAAGAGGTGGATAACCTTTTCAGCATAACATATTTTTAATGACAAAATATATTCTGCTAAAACCCGCGCGCTTCAAGCGCGGGTTTTTTAGAGCTCAAATTAATTTATCTTATGACTTTTAAAAAAGAGAAAAATCCCTTTAAAGATAAAACAATTTCCAAATTGTTAACTAAGTTCTCAGCACCAGCAGTCGTGGGGATGTTTGTCATTGCTTTACATAATATAATATCGCGCATTTATATCGGCCGTTCTATAGGTGCGTTAGGTATAGCGGGTATTGCCATAGTTTTCCCCCTTGCTATTTTATTTATGGCTTTAAGTGTGCTTATCGGTATAGGTTCAAATGCCTTATTTTCTATTTATTTAGGCAAAAAGGACGAAGAAAAGGCACGCTACACTTTAGGAAATGCCGTAGTTTATCTTTCATTAGTTGCAACATTTTCTTTAGTAATTTCCTACATGTTTTTGGAAGATATTTTAATTGCTTTCGGTGCAACACCTGAAATTCTACCTTATGCAATTGCATATACAAAACCGTTACTTATAGCCAACGCCATGGCAATGATAACAATGGGGTTAAACCATTTTATACGTTCAAGCGGACATCCAAAAACTGCCATGGCGACACAAATTATCGGCGCAATAATAAATTTAATTTTAGCACCATTATTCATTTTTACTTTTGATATGGGCATGGCAGGTGCCGCCTGGGCAATTGTATGCGGGCAGATATGTTCGTCAGCATGGGTATTTATTTTCTTGCTTGGTAAGAAAACAAAATACCGCTTACAATTAAAATATTTAAATACCAATTTTATGTTATTTGTAGACGGTATTAAAATAGGTTTTTCACAATTTATTTTTCAACTTGCAAACAGTTTACTTAATATTATCTTAAACCATTCTCTTGTAAAGTATGGCGGTAATTTGGCGGTTTCAGCGGTAGGTATAGTTATAGCGATAAATACTATTATAATTATGCCTGTTATCGGCATCAGCCAAGGCGCACAACCTTTAATAGGTTATAATTACGGTGCAAGAAAATACAATACTGCCATACAAACTTTAAAAATGGCAATCAGATGGAGTGTTATCGTCACAATTACAGGTTTTCTGTTAACAGAAGTTTTCGCAAAACAATTTGTATCAATATTCAACTCTACCGACAAATCTTTAATAGATATGGCATCATCTGCACTCAGGTATTTTAATATAATGTTACCGCTTGTACCGATGCAAATACTTACGACTGCCTTTTTCCAGGCCACAAATAAACCTTTAAAAGCATTAATTTTAAGCCTTTCAAGGCAAGTCTTGCTTCTTATACCTGCTGTATTAATTTTGCCTTTATTTTTTGGCTTAGAAGGTGTTTTTATAGCAACACCCGTTGCAGACTTAATATCTATAATACTTGCAACTTATATGCTTAGAAGATATTTTATTAAACATAAGCAAAACTTTTTCTTTTCAAGGAAATTCTAAATTTTGGCATATAATTACAGCACCATTTTAGCCGCGTAATTTTATATAATAAATATATGCGTAAAATAGGTTTCATTATTCTTATACATTTATTTAGTTTATCTTGCTTTGCTGCGTCTTTTAATTCTAAAGACGAAAGTTTTAGCATTTCACTTCCCCAAAAATGGCAAAGTGTTGTAACTACTTCAAATGATGAGGTTTTAAATTTAAAAAAGGGTATAAGCAAAATTAATATATCTAAACTATCACAATGTAATGATTTACAATGCCTTGAAAATGCAGCAGATACTAGAATAAAACAAATAAAAAGTAAAAAATTAAAATTAATAAAAAACACTTATTCAGGGGAAGAAATCAAAAGAAGTGAATTTTCTACTTTAGATCCTTACATTTATTTCAGTTACAGCGACGGAAGTAAAAATTATACTGAGGGTTATTTTTTAGCAGATTCAAATGGTTATAAAATAGAACTGTCAAACATCTCCCCCACTGATGCTGACCTTTATTTATCTTTTATTGCCCCAAAGCCGAAAGAAATTGAAGATTTACCATTAATAATTGAAGAAGAGCCTTTAATTGAAGAAAATATCATTGCACCGGAAGCAAAAAAACCGGAATGGAAACCTCTATCCCAAACCTTACAGAATAATGAAACACATAATCAAGAAAATAATCCAGGATTTATTATATCCCCAAAATTTTCAGCTGTCATTTTGATTATTTTTATATACCTTATCCTAGCTATGGGATTTTTTGTTTGTAATTTTGTTTTTTCGTCATCTTTACATGAGTATCCCACAAATCCTAATTCTTATTACCCCATTATTGGAATACGTTTATATGGTGCTCCGGATCTATTTTTCAGATTATATGATAATCAAGGCCGGAATTTTATTGTTACTTCACAACGTTGGTGCAGTTTTTTGAAAGAATATGGATTTTTCGGTGTTATCGGGTTTACTTTACTTCATTTTATAATTTCTTCGATAAATCACCCTGATTTATTATCTTCGTTATGGTTTAATACGGCTTTATCTTTGTGTTATCTTTTTGTGGCATTCGGTTTAGTATTCATGCTAGGCGGATATATACTTGATATGTTATTCCCTACATCCATATTTGTTTATAACGATAAGGGTAAAATTCTATTTAAAATTATCCGCCGAAACAAAGGAATTTTTGGTTATTCCTATATGGTATTAAATGACTCATCTAACGTTGAATATAGGCTGGAAACTAAAAAAATATTCCTTTTAAGAAAATGGACTTTATTTAATAAAGATGAGCAAATTGCTTTTATTTGTGAAAAATCTTTTATTAAAGCAATTGCACGCAAATTATTCGGGCATTTAGGCGGAAGTTTGCGTACAAGCTACTGGGTAAAAGGTAAAAACGAAAGCAAGGGGCAAATAAATTCTATCCGCAAAATAACAACGAATTTCCAAATAGATATGGATAAGCCCCAAGCTTTTCCGTCTGAGGCTATGCTTGCCGCCGCTGCAGTAATTTTTACAAAAAACAGGGATAAATTCTACCCTTGGTTTGATTAATTATGCATTTAATAGAATGTGTACCCAATATCAGTGAAGGCAAAGACAAAGTAAAAATCAAAAAAATTCTTGCTGAACTTACTTCCGTAAAAGGGGTAGAGTTGCTTAATTATGAAATGGGCCAAAGCGTAAATAGAACGGTTATAACTTTTGTCGCTCCGCTTGATATTATCAGCAAGGCTGCCATAACTTTAATTAAAAAAAGCATTGAACTAATTGATATGCGCAAACATATTGGTGTGCATCCTCGTATAGGATGTGTGGATGTTTGCCCGTTTATTCCTTTAAAGAAAACGACTTTGGAAGACTGCATAGAAATCGCAAGAAATGTCGCTCACGATATCGGTACTGATTTAAATGTGCCCGTATATTTATATGGTGCAGCAGTAAATAATTTACAAAATCATGAATTAAGATTTCTAAGAAAAGGCGGATATGAAAATTTAGCAGAAAAACTAATTACTTGCCCTCCTGATTTCGGCCCCAATACTTTAACGGAAACTGTAAAAAAATCCGGCGCTTTATGCATAGGGGCAAGAAATTTTTTGCTGGCTTATAATATTAATTTAAATACCAAAAACTTAGAAATTACTAAAACCATTGCTAAAGAATTACGGGCTAAATTATCAGGCATAAAAACTCTTGGATGGTATATAGAAGAATACGGTTTGTGTCAAGTATCAATAAATATTGAGAACTATAAAAAAGCCCCGCTTTATCTGGTATATGAAACATGCAAAAATATTGCCAGCAAATTAAATGTTAAAGTTACAGGCAGTGAGCTTGTAGGTATGGCCCCAAAGGATGCAATATTGGATACCGCAAAATTCTATTTAAACAAGCAAGATCGTACTATGCCGGGCATTCCTCATGAAGAAGCTTTTAACTTGGTAATAAAAAATCTTAATTTAAACCAAATTGCTCCGTTTATACCGGAAAATAAAATTATTGAACTCAAATTGAAAATTTTAAATAATTAATGTAAAATATGGTGTAGTTTTTTTTGATAAAACAAATATAGGAGATTTTATGAAGAACAAAAGGGGTTTTACTTTAATTGAATTGTTGGTAATAATAATTATCATCGGTTCACTGTCTGCAATTGCTTTACCGCAATATTTTAAGGCAGCTGAAAAATCAAGATTCAGTGAAGTAGCGGATATGTTACAAACTATATATACCTCCCAACATAGATTTTATCTTACACATAATGAATATGCAGAAAACTATGACTTATTG
>JAZRHA010000047.1:0-30136 GCA_045644515.1 Elusimicrobiaceae bacterium
CCAACTTTTTGGGGCTTAAAAAGAATTTAAAAAATGCCTTCTCTTGCCAAAAATGTTTGAGAACGACTGATATTGATAATGTCGGTTTCACAAAACGCCACCTTACATTTTTTGAAATGTTAGGCAATTTTTCCTTTGGTAATTATTTTAAAAAGGAAGCCATCACCTGGGCATGGACTTATTTAACGGAAGTTTTAAAAATTGATAAAAACCGCTTATACGTCAGCATTTTTAAAGGCGGTATTGCTCCGCGCGACGAAGAAGCCTATAATATGTGGGCGCAACTGATTGATAAAAACCGCATTTACGAATTTGGCGAAGACGATAACTTTTGGACTATGGGCCCCACCGGGCCTTGCGGGCCTTGCTCTGAAATCTATTATGATTTCGGGGAAGACAAAGGTTGCCCCGATTGTGCCAAAAACGGTATTGCCTGCAACTGCGGCAGATATGTGGAGATTTGGAATTTGGTTTTCACGCAATTTAACCGTTTGGAAGACGGTACTTTAGAACCTTTGCCGCAAAAAAATATTGATACCGGCATGGGCCTTGAACGCTTGTGTATGGTTATGCAAAATGTTGATAATCCTTTTGATACAGATTTGTTTTTACCTATCATAAACCATGCAAAAAAGATTTTAAAAATTGACGGTAAAACCGCACAAGAAACTTCCGCTTTACGTATTGTGGCGGACCATTTACGTGCATCATCTTTCTTGCTTTCCGAAGGCGTTTTACCGTCTAACGAAGGGCGCGGTTATATTTTACGCCGCTTAATCAGGCGCGCTTTTAGATACGGCAAACTTATGGGCCGCCAAACACCTTTTATGCACGAACTTGTGCCGACTTTGATTGCGATGTATAAAGATTTGTATCCGCAACTTGTTACCAATGCCTTGCATATTATGGAAGCTTTAAAAGCAGAAGAAAGTGCATTTGCCAAAACTTTAGCCGACGGCGAAGCACGTTTAAATGAACTTTTAAAAGAAAATGAAGGTAAAGTTTTTAGCGGTAAAGAAGCATTTAACTTATATGAAACTTACGGCTTTCCGTTGGAACTTACGCGCGAAATTTTAGCGGAAAAGAAAATAAAATTAGACGAAGACGGCTTTTATGCGGCACAAAAAGAGGCCAAGGCTTCTTCCAAAGCATTTACTGATGAAAACGCAAAAGAACATGTTTTAACTTTACAACAACTTGAAAGCAAAATACCCTCAACTTTATTTGTCGGTTATGAAATGCTTTCTTGCGATGCGGAAATTTTTGCTTTGCTTGATGAAAATTTTAAACCGGTTAAACAGTTAAAAAACAATGGTTTTGTTGTTACGGGCAGAACGCCTTTTTACGCAGAATGCGGCGGCCAGGTAGGTGACACCGGCACAATTTTAAAAGACGGCCAACATATTGCAAATGTTACCGATACACAAAAACCGCTTGAAAAGATTTATTTACATAAAGTAAATGTCGTTAGAGGTTCTTTAAAAGAACACGATACCGTAACTTTAAAAGTAGATGAAATTGCCCGTTTTAAGACGGCATCAAACCATACGGCAATACACGTTGTTAATGCTTCGCTCCGCAAAATTTTTGGGGAGCAAGTGCACCAGGCAGGCTCATTTGTTTCGCCTGAAAAGTTTAGGTTTGACTATACAATTTCCAAAGCCCCCAAACCGGATGAATTGCTTGCGGTTTGGTCTAATGCTGCGGATATTATTGCAAATAATTATAAGGTGGAAACGCAAGTTCGCCCTTTAAGTGATGCTAAAGTTTTGGGTGCAGTCACTTTGCTCGGTGAAACTTATGCTGACCCTGCCCGCTTTGTTTTGATTTCGCGTGAAGGTTTTGTAAACACCAAAGGTTTTGTTTCACTTGAACTTTGCGGCGGTACACATGTTAAAAGCACAGGCGAAATTATGGCAATAAGAATTTTAAAGGAATCAGCCATTTCAAGCGGTGTTCGCCGTATTGAAGGTGTTGCGGGTTTAAGTGCTATTGAAAATTTAAAAAAGATGGCAAATATCACGCTTATGACGGGGATGATGCTTAATACCCACCCTGATAATTTGGCACAAAAAATACAATCCATGCTTGACGAAGAAAAGAAACTTAAAAAAGAAATTTCCACTTTGCGCCGCCAAATTTTAAGCGGAAGTGCCGGCGGTGCTTTGCAGGAAAGTTTTACTTTAAAAGACGGCTCAAAACTTATTTGCTTTAATGCGGAAAATACTGAAATTAAAGAACTCCGCAATTTAGCAGATAACTTTGCAAACAAAAATCCAAACACGGTAATTATGGTTATAACCGCATTAGATGGTAAGGCATCATTTGTGGTTAAGAGTTTTGCAGGCGGCCCAAATGCCGGCAAACTTGCAGGCCAAATATCTGCTTTGCTTAACGGGCGCGGCGGCGGTAGGCCTGATTTTGCACAAGGCGGCGGCCAAGTTTTACCGTTTGAAGAACTTAAAGCCAAACTCAAAAGCTTGTAATACTATCACTTAATAAAATACCCTTGTCATTTTAGGCATGGGTATTTTTATATAAAAAAACGCGGGCCTTAAAGGGCCCGCGTAAAATTTAATAATTTATTTTTATTTTTTTGCTGCTTTGTTGACAAGTTTTGTCAAGCGGGATTTCTTCCTTGCAGCGGCTTTTTTGTGGATAACGCCTTTCTTTGCGGCTTTATCTAAAGCGGAAGAAACTTTTTTCAAATCAGCTGCATTTTTAGATGCTAAAACTTTTTTTGCAGCCAAGTGAATGGTTTTCTTTAAACCTTTGTTTCTTGAATTTCTCTTGACAGATTGTCTTTGTGCTTTTAAGGCGCTTGTATGACGCCCTGTTTTCAATTTTGCCATTTTGTACCTCTTTAAAATTACTTACTTATATATTTTACTTTTTTTTAGTTTTGATGTCTAGTATTTTGTTAAAATTTAAAAATATTCTTAAATTAAATTGAAAAATTTTACACCGATTTGCATATTCCAATCTTTGCTACGCAAAGCACCTGCTACGTGAAAACCGGGCTTTAAATAAAATGCAACATTTCCGCGAAACATAAAACCGCCTTCAAATTCCAAATAAATTTCTTTTTTACCGTTTTCAAGATCAAAGTAATATTTAGGGTCAATAATAATCCACCAATCAGTCGGTGAAATATAACCGAAATTTGTGCGAAGACGCAACTGATTTATTGTTTCCCTATCCGAATCACCCCAAAAAGTGTGGTAATATTTTACGCCGCCTGCAATAAAAAAACCGCTTGAGAAGGAATATTCTAAAAATGCCGCCGGGCTTATTTGGAAACGCCCCAAGCCTAATTCATCTTTTGTTGCGGTTGGTGTATTCAGTTCCATTTGGAGACCATATAGAAGATGTTTAGTGATGTTTCCGGTATAATTTGCAGCAAGCAAAATGTCGCCAAGACCATTTAAACCATCGTTATTCCCTTCGTTTCTTAATAAAGGTATTTCAATACCAATATCATTTTTTTTATCATTAAAGCCGTAATAGAATTTTGTTGTAAGGAAAGTGGAAGATATCCCTTTGCTATCATTTATAACATCTTGCCCCGGGTTAAATTCCAAGACAGTGTAATTATCTGATGGTTTTGCACCTTTTATTTGTATTTCATCATTACTTATAAGCCCTGCAAAACAGAATAAAGGCAAAAGTAAAATAATAAATATTGTTGATAACTTTTTCATAGCAATTACCCCTTTTAGATTATATAATAAAAAGCATAAAAACACAAAGTAAATGCGAACAATTTTAATTAAATAAAGCCATACCAAACGCGTTACCCGGCAAGTATTTTTGAGGAAATTTTGATTTTTTCTGCGACGACAAGTACCAAGAAGAACGGGAGCGGAGCGACTCTCGGTACTTTAGGAGCTGAAAAATCAAAATTTACCAAAAAGAATTTGACGGCTGTAAGTAGAAACTGCAGATTTCCTATTCCCTATTGCGTACGCGCGGGAAGATTTGCTATAATTTATACATGACTGATTGTATCTTTTGCAAAATAATATCAGGTGAAATTAAAAGCCAAATCATCTACAAAGATGATTTTTGTGTCGCGTTTAAAGATTTAAATCCGCAAGCACCGACGCATATTTTAATAGTTCCCAAAAAACATATTGAAAATATCGCTGCCGCCGGCGAAGATGATGCCTTAATTTTGGGCAGATTACAACTTGCGGCTGCAAAAATTGCAAAGGAAAATAATATTAAAGATTTCCGCCTTGTCGCCAATAACGGCAAGGGTGCGGGGCAAAGCGTGATGCATTTGCATTATCATTTGATGGCAGGGCGTCGCTTTTTGTGGCCTGCCGGTTAAACCTTTCAAACAAAAGGTGGTGAAAAGTAATGGTGTTTGTTAAAGTTCGTGATGCCGAACACTTAGAAGAAGCTTTGAAACGCTTCAAAAGAGAGTGCGAAAAGAACGGTATCCTCCGCGAAATTAAGAAAAGGGAAACCTATGTTCCCCCAAGCGTCAGGAGAAAACTTAAATCTCAAGAAGCACAACGCAGAATGAGAAGAACTAAAAGAAAACGCTTTTAGTTGTTATTTGTGCAATAGTCCGCTGTATTCTATGGCGGACTATTGCGCCTAAAAAACTTGCCTGTTAGTGTTAGTAAAAACCTCTATGGATCAAAGTCTGATTGAAAAAATTAGGGACAGTATTGATATACTTGACCTCGTAAAAGAATATGTACCTTCCGTTAAGCGGTCCGGCACTTCTTACAAGGCCTGTTGCCCTTTCCATCAGGAAAAAACACCCTCTTTTACAGTCAGCCCGGATAAAGGCCTTTATTATTGTTTCGGCTGTCAAACAGGCGGCGATATTTTTGATTTTGTAATGAAAATTGAGAATATGTCCTTTAATGAAGCCGCCCGCAAACTTGCTGAGCGTGCCGGCATTGATTGGCACCAGGAAGACCTGTTAACCGAAGAAGAAAAAGCCCGTTTAAAACTCTACAAATTAATGGATTTTGCAAAAGATTTTTACCATAAACAATTATTTTCCGAACGCGGTGCGCAGGCAAGAAATTATATTAAAAGCAGGTCACTAACCAAAGAAACTGTAGAAAAGTTTGCCCTTGGTTTAAGTTTTTTTGACGGTCTTTGCCAAGCCGCTTTAAAAGCTGGTTTTACTATGGATGACCTCAAAAGAACCGGGCTTATTAATTCAAACAGAACAGATTTATTTAAAAATCGTTTGATGTTCCCTATTTTAAATCACAGGGGTGAAACTGTGGCTTTGGGCGGCCGTGTTTTAGGGGATGGGATGCCGAAATATCTAAATTCCCCCGATACCCCTTTGTTTTCAAAAAGCCGCGTTTTGTATGCCTTAAATTTTGCAGCACCAAGCATACGCAAAGAAGGCCGCGCCGTATTGCTTGAAGGTTACATGGATGTTATTGCCGCGCATCAGGCAGGTGTTGGAAATTGTATTGCACCGCTTGGAACTTCTTTCAATGAAAACCATGCCAAACTTTTAAAACGTTATACAGATAATGTTACTGTCTTGTTTGACCCGGATGCTGCCGGGCTAAAGGCCTCTAAACGCACAGCATTGATTTTACTTGAGCAAGGTTTCTATGTAACGGTTGCCACATTGCCTGAAGGTTTAGATCCGGATGAATATATCATCAAATACGGTGCAGATAAATTTAAAGAAATAACCCAAAACGGGAAAGATATTGTTAATTACCAGCTAGATAAATTTTTAAACGGCGCAGAAGCAATAAGTGCAAAAGAAAAATCCGAATTTGCGGCTGAGATTATGGACATAATTTCCCGCCAGCAAGATAAAATTATTAAAGCGGAGTGGACGGTACTTGCCGCAAACCGTCTTGGCATAGATCAAAGCCTAATGCTTGAAAATTTAGATAAAAAAACTAAAACACCTGCAGCAAAACAAGAAATTAGAGAAACAAAAACCGAAAAGCAAAACCTTATAAATAAGTTTTTACCGGCGGAAATTTCCCTAGTAAGAATAATTTTAAAATACCCGGCCTATATCACTTTATGTGAGAATTTACAAAATACCCCCTTGAAAAATACGGAAATTGGCGTTATACTTAAGAATGTAGCGCTCTTGTATAAAGAAAACGCTGACGGCTTTGGTTTAACACAAAAATTAATACAAACCATGCCGGAGTTTAAAGATATTATTTTGGAACTTTTAGCAAAAGATGTGCCGCAAGGCTTTAAACCGAAAGTTGAAATTCCAACCCTTGTTAAGAGGATTGAAGATTTTTATTTGCAAAAACGTTACAAAGAATTACAACAACAATTAAGTTCTTACGGCCCTGGGCAAGTGCCCTTAACATTATTAAAAGAACAAATAGAAATACAAAAAAAATTAAAGTCAAAGTAAAGGAAGAAATATGGCAAAAAACGGTAAAAAATCAAATAAATTAGCGGAATTAGGTAAAGAAAGAGGGTATTTAACCTCTGAAGAAATATCAAAATCTTTAAGTTCTTCTGAAATAGATTCAGAAGATGTTAATGATCTTATTGACCTCGGTATAGATGTAATAAACGATAAAAAACTTGATCCTTCAATTATTAATGACAGGCCCATATCTTTGGAAGAAGCCTTGCCTGTGGTGGATGCATCAAACTCTATTAGGATGTATCTTTCAGAGATGGGTAAAGTTCCTTTGCTTAGCCGCGACGAAGAAATAACTTTGGCCCGTAATATCCGCGACCGCGAACAATATTTAAGGCAGCTTGTTTTATCTTCCCCTATTACAATGCGTGAAATTTGTTCTTGGGAAGAACTTGTCGACCAAGACGAAATGACCACCAAAGAACTCATGCCCCGCGGTAAAAGAACCGAGCGTGAACTCGCCAACATGCGCAAGAAATTAAAAGAAGCCACCACTTTAATTGCAAGGCGCGAGAAAGAAATTACCGCATTAATGATGAAATTAAAAAACAGCAAGTTAAGCCCGGCTTTGGAAAATAAATATACCACCGCCTTGCATACAAAACAAAAAGAAGTTGTTGACAGAATTACAAAACTTAATTTGAACCAAAATAAAATTAAGCGTTTAACCAATAAAATTAAAGATTTGGCCGATAAACTTGAAAGTTGCAGGAATGACATAGAACGTTTTAACAATTATTTTATTCCGCTTAAACAAGCACAAAAGCTTTTAAACCAATATAAAAAGAAGAAAATTACTGAAAGGCAATTAATATCCCAAACACACGCAGACAGTGCAGAACAACTTGAAAGGAGTATTGAAAACATTCTAAGCACACAAAGACGTTATGACCGTTTGATGCAAATTGTACCGATGACGGAAAAAGATTTTTCAATCCTAAATGAGCGCATTGACAACTTTGAAAACGCTATTTTGCAAGATAAAGTTAAACTTATACGTGCAAATTTACGCTTAGTTGTTTCTATCGCCAAAAAACATGTTAATTCAAGTTTAGAACTTTCAGATTTGATTCAGGAAGGCGGCCTCGGTTTAATGAAAGCCGTTGAAAAATTTGAGTACAAACGCGGTTTTAAATTCTCTACATACGCAACTTGGTGGATTCGCCAAAGCATTAACCGCGCTATCGCAGATCAGGCAAACACCATCCGCATACCTGTGCACATGAAGGAACTTGTTTCCAAGTTAACAAAAGCAGGAAACAAAATCCGCCAAGAACAGGGGCGCGAACCTGACATTAGGGACTATACTAAAACCTTGCATCTTTCCGAAGAAAAAATTAAAAGTATTTTAAAAATTATGCAGGATCCAGTATCACTTTCCACCCCCATTGGTGATGATGAAGATACCAATCTTGAGGACTTTATTGAAGATAAAACAGGCCCTAACCCTGCGGCTTCAACTGCTGAATTTTTACGCAAACAAGAAGTGGCTGATGTTCTTGCTAAACTTACTGAGCGTGAAGCAAAAATTATTAAACTCCGCTTTGGTATTGATTCCGGTTACCCGCGTACGCTTGAAGAAGTGGGTAAGATGTTTAACGTTACGCGTGAACGTGTCAGGCAAATTGAGGCCAAGGCCATCAGGCGTTTACGCCACCCGAGCCGTGCCCGTCAGTTGAAGGACTATGACGACCGCGGGAATTAAACCTTACCTAATATAATTTAAACCCTCCTAACCGGAGGGTTTTTTACTTTAAATTTTTGTTTTCCACGTACTCCAAAAATGGTAGAATATAAGGGTAATCTAATCTTAAGGAGACTATCATGTCACAAAAACTAACAGCAATGGACGGCAACACAGCAGTTGCACACGTCGCCCATGCTACCAATGAAGTTATTGCAATTTACCCTATCACCCCGTCTTCAACAATGGGTGAAATTTGCGACGCAAAAAGCGCAAAAGGGGAAACAAATATTTGGGGCAATGTCCCTGTTGTAGCGGAATTACAGTCCGAAGGCGGTGCTTCCGGTACAGTACACGGTGCATTATCGGCCGGTGCTTTAACCACAACTTTTACCGCTTCCCAAGGTTTACTTTTGATGATCCCCAACATGTTCAAAATCGCCGGTGAACTTACACCGACGGTTTTTCATGTTTCCGCACGTGCTATTGCAACACACGCACTTTCAATTTTCGGCGATCACAGTGACGTCATGGCCGTCCGCCAAACCGGTTGGGCCATGCTTGCAAGTTCCAATGCCCAAGAAGCTATGGACTTTGCATTAATTGCCCAAGCAGCAACACTTGAAGCACAAGTTCCTTTCTTACATTTCTTTGACGGTTTTAGAACATCACACGAACTTAATATGGTAGATGTAATCTCCAAAGAAACAATGAAGGAAATGATTGATGACAATTTAGTTGCTAAATATCGCGAACACGCCATGAACCCGGAACACCCGACTGTCCGCGGTACCGCACAAAACCCTGATGTTTACTTCCAAGGCCGCGAAGCCGTAAACAAATACTACTTAGCAACACCTAAAATCTTAAAAAAATACATGGATAAATTCGCCAAATTAACCGGCAGACAATATGATTTATATGAATATGTCGGTGCAAAAGATGCAGAGAAAGTCGTCGTAATTATGGCCAGCGGTGCAGACGTTGCCCAAACCGCAGTTGAAAATATGAAGGGCGAAAAAGTGGGTGTTCTTAAAGTTAAACTCTTTAGGCCTTTTGCTGCTGAAGACTTTATTAAAGCCTTTCCCAAAACAGTCAAGAAAATTGCAGTTTTTGACAGAACAAAAGAACCCGGCTCAATCGGCGAACCTCTATTTGAAGATGTTTGCGCCGCTTTCTTAACCAAAGAAGCAAAGAGAAAATTTGCAACAACACCTTTAATCGTCGGCGGAAGATACGGTATCGGCTCCAAAGAATTTACACCTGCCATGGTAAAAGCCGCTTTTGATAACTTGGATGCCAAAGAACCTATTACGAGCTTTATCGTCGGTATCAATGATGATTTGGGCGGTAAATCTTTAAAGATTCCTGCTTTTAAGACATCCGCAACAGACGGTACATTTAATGCTATGTTCTACGGTTTAGGATCTGATGGTACAGTCGGTGCAAACAAAAATACCATGAAAATTATCAGCGCGAAAAGCGATAACTTTGCACAAGGTTACTTTGTTTACGACTCCAAAAAATCAGGTTCAATGACAACTTCACACATCCGTTTTGGTAAAAAATATATCCGCGCTCCTTACTTGATTGAAGAAGCCGATTTTATTGCATGCCACCTTTTCTCTTTCCTTGAAAAGTATGACATTTTGCATAATGCTAAAGACGGTGCAACCTTCTTAATCAATGCCCCGTATAAAGCAGAAGAAGTTTGGGATAAATTACCTAAAGAAGTACAAAAACAAATTATTGACAAAAAACTTAAAGTTTACACTATTGATGCTTCCCATATTGCCATGAAAACCGGTATGGGTTCAAGAACAAACACCATCATGCAAACTGCTTTCTTCAGCATTTGCGGTGTAATTGAAAAACAAGTAGCAATAGATGCAATTAAAGAAGCAATCAAGAAAACCTATTCCAAGAAAGGTGAAGAAGTGGTAAAGAAAAACTATGCCGCTGTTGATGCCTCTTTAGACGGTTTACATGAAATTAAATATCCTAATAAAGTTACTTCAAAAATTTCAATGCAATCCCCTGTTCCTGCAGATGCACCGGAATTTGTAAAAGATGTTTTGGGCAAAATGATTACCTATCACGGTGATACTTTACCTACATCAAAAATGCCAAAAGGCGGCATCTTCCCGACAGGTACCACACAATATGAAAAACGCAATATTGCTTTAATGTGCCCGTCTTGGGATCCGGAAACCTGCATACAATGCGGTATTTGCTCACTCGTTTGCCCGCACGCAGCAATCAGAATTAAAGCCTATCAAGAAAAAGAACTTGCCGGCGCACCTAAAACATTTAAATCTGCCGACGGTAAAGCCGATCTTGCCGGCCTTAAATTTACAACACAAGTTGCTGTTGAAGACTGTACCGGCTGCGGTGCGTGTATCGTAAACTGCCCGGCAAAAAATAAACAAGATCCGACCAAAAAAGCAATTAATATGGTTGAGCAACTTCCTTTAAGAAAACCGGAAAGTGAAAACTTTAAATTTTTCTTAAACATCAAATCAGCCGACGTTAAAACCAAAAAAGAAACAGTTAAAGGTTCACAATTACAGAAACCTTTATTTGAATTCTCCGGCGCTTGTGCCGGTTGCGGTGAAACACCTTATGTTAAACTCTTAACCCAATTACACGGTGATCACCTTGCAATCGCAAACGCAACAGGTTGTTCCTCAATTTACGGCGGTAACTTGCCGACAACCCCTTATTGCAAACGCGATGACGGTAAAGGTCCTGCTTGGGCAAACTCCTTATTTGAAGATAATGCTGAATTTGGCCTCGGTATCCGCTTAGCATATGACCAACTTTTCAGCGATGCTATTGCTCAACTTAAGGAAATCAAAGCCGAAATCGGCGATGATAAACTTGTTGATGAAATCATCAATGCACCGCAACATACAACAGCCGAAATTGATGCACAACGCGTAAGAGTAGCCACTTTAAAGACCAAAACCAAAAATGAACGCATGCTCGCTTTAGCAGATTATTTAGTCAAAAAATCTGTCTGGATCTTGGGCGGTGACGGTTGGGCCTATGATATCGGTTACGGTGGTTTAGACCACGTTTTAGCAAGCGGTAAAAATATCAAAATTATGGTAATGGATACCGAAGTTTATTCAAATACCGGCGGTCAGATGTCAAAAGCAACCCCGATGGGTGCAGTTGCCTTATTTGCCGCAGCAGGTAAAGCGATGCCTAAAAAAGACCTTGGTATGATTGCCATGACCTACGGTAATATCTATGTAGCGCAAGTAGCATTAGGTGCAAATATGAACCAAACAGTTCAAGCACTTGCCGAAGCAGAAGCATATGACGGCCCGGCCTTGGTAATTTGCTACTCACATTGTATTGCCCATGGTATTGATATGAGCAAAGGTTTACTTGAAGCTAAAAAAGCAGTTCAAAGCGGCCGCTGGATACTCTACCGCTTTAACCCGGCTTTAAAGGCACAAGGTTTGAATCCGCTTAAAGTTGACAGCGGTGAACCAATAATTCCTTTGGCTGATTATCTTGGCGGCGAAACACGTTTCAAAAATCTTGCAAAGATGAACCCGGAACGTGCAGCAGCCTTAACCAAGATTGCTGAAGAAGAATACGCCTATAAACGCAAATTGTACAAACAACTTGCCGCTTTACCGGTGGGAAAAGAAGAAGTCAAATAATTCTTTAATGACAAAACCCCTGGGTTCTTAAACCCAGGGGTTTTTATTTATACAAATTAGTCTAGCACTTAATATCCCAAGAATAAGTACCGAAAGTATCTTCCAGATAATGTGTTAAATTACCGTTTAAAGTAATTTTATACGGGGTTTGAATAAGGTGTTTTTTGTCGCCTTCGCAAATATCAAAATAGACTTCACACAAACCTTTACTTTGGGCAAGCAGCCCTTTTAATTTAACTAATTGAGCATTTTGGACATTGGCAGGTAAATGTATTGCCAGTTTTTTTGCTTTACGGGAAATTAAAGCAAATGCCGGTTCTACACCGGAAACAGTAATTTCCGCCCTAGCAGACATGTCATCACCTTTAATTTCCCCCCTCACTATAAGGGCTTGGTTTACGGCAATACTATCTGAAATTTGGCCCCAAACTTTGCTAAAAATATTGGCAGTCAAAGAGTACTTTTCATCTTCAATAGTTATTTGCGCCCAATTCTTTTTATCCTTTGTTTGGCGCTTTTTAAGGCGCGTTACAATGCCTGCGACAGCAACCGTTCCTGTAGAGGGATGTTCATTTATTTTTGTTATACTGTCTTTTAAAATTTTATTTAAATGCCTTTGGTATTTTGCAAGCGGATGGCCGGAAAAATATACACCTAAAACTTCCCTTTCATTATTGAGCATTTGGGTATTTGTCCATCTTTCCGCTTTAATTTCTTGGACTTTCGGTTTACTGAAATTTACCATATCATCACCGAAAAGGCTCATGGTTGCTTCTTTCTTTTCTTCATTGATATCGTCAACTTGTTTTATTGTGCTTTCTATATTTGCAAGAAGATTAGGGCGGCTTATTTCCGGTTTTATGTCCGGATTTACGGAGTCAAATGCACCTGACATTACTAAAGATTCTATAGTCTTTTTATTTACTTGATCTGAGTTAACTTTATTACAAAAATCAAATAAATCTTTAAATAATCCCTTTTCTTCGCGTGCTTTAACTATGGCAATAGTTGCTTCCGTTCCTACATTTTTAATAGCATTTAACCCATATCGTATTGCTTCTTTACCGTTAGGCAAGGCTTCAACGCTGAAATCTGTTGATGATTTTTGCACATCCGGCGGTAAAATTTCAAAGCCCATTTTGCGTGCTTCTTCAAGGTAAGTGGCAATTTTATTTTCTTTATCTGTTGCACCTATGGCATTATGGCCGATTTCGTTTGTTAAAGCCGCGCACATAAATTCTATTGGGTAATTTGCCTTTAAATAAGCCGTTTGATAAGCAACTAAAGCATAAGCAACGGAATGTGATTTGTTAAAACCATATTCGGCAAATTTCGCCATCTGGTCAAAAATTTTAGTTGATGTTTTCTCCGGGCAATTATGGGCCTTTGCACCTTCAATAAATTTGGTGCGGTAGCCTTCCATAATATCAATTTTCTTTTTACCCATTGCTTTACGCAGGGAATCTGCCTGCCCTGGAGTAAAACCGCTTAATGCTTTTGAAACTTCCATGATTTGTTCCTGATAAATCATGGTACCATAAGTTTCGGCTAAAATGGGTTCCATAAGCTTATGTTCTACGGTAACGGCTTCTTGACCGTGCTTTCTTCTAACAAAACTGTCCAGCATACCGCTTTGCATCGGGCCAGGGCGGTATAATGCCACCAAAGCCGAAATATCGCTGAAAGCGGATGGTTTTAAGCGTTTGACAAGGTCCTTCATACCGGAACTTTCTAATTGGAAAACACAAGTTGTATCCCCTTTGGCAAGAAGTTCAAAAGTCTTTTTATCATCTATAGGAATATTTGCAATATCCAAGTCAATTCCGCGGAGTTTTTTTACAAGTTTGACGGCATTATCAATGACTGTCAAAGTGCGAAGGCCCAAAAAGTCAATTTTAAGCAAACCCATATCGGAAACGGTATTGCCTTCATATTGCGTTGTTATAATATCTTTTGCACCTTTGGCAAGCGGGGTGTATTTTGTAACTTCTTCTTTAGTAACCAATACACCTGATGCATGCACCCCGGTATGGCGTTTTAAACCTTCAATTTTTGTAGCATAGTTAAAAAGTTGTTTTACTTTTGCACTTTTGGCAATTTCCTGTTTAATTTCGGGGATATTTTCTATAGAATCAGCAATAGTTGCATTTAAAGCATCCGGTATAAGTTTTGATAAACGGTTTGCTTCAGTAGGTTCAAAACCAAGCACGCGGGCAGTATCTTTTAAAGCAAGTTTTGCCTTCATGGTACCAAAAGTAATAATGCTTGCCACGTTTTTTATACCGTATTTACGGCGCATATAATTGATAACTTCTTCACGCCCGGCATCTGAAATATCAATATCCAAATCCGGCATACTTACACGTTCCGGGTTCAAAAATCTTTCAAAAAGAAGTTTGTTTTTTAAAGGATCTACGCGCGTAATATCTATACTGTAAGCAACCAAAGAACCTGCCCCTGAACCGCGCCCCGGGCCTATTGGGATATCTTGGCTTCTAGCATATTGTATAAAGTCAGCCACTATCAAAAAGTAAACAGCAAAGCCCATGCTTGATATTACGCCAAGTTCATATTCAAGGCGTTCTTTGTATTCTTGCGGTATATCTTCGGTTTTAAGTTTCTTTTTTAAACCTTCATAGCAGCGGTGGCGCAAATATTCCGGGTACCCTTCAAATTCGGGCGGTATTGGGAAATCGGGCATAACATAACCGTCTTTTTCTATTTTTACATTACATTTTTCTGCTATTTCAAGAGTGTTTTTTAAAGCTTTAGGAACATAAGAAAATAACTGTTCCATTTCCGCTGCAGATTTAAAAAACAGTTCATGGGTAGTCATTTTCATACGTTTTGGATCATCCAAAGTTTTGCCTGTTGCAATACAAATATGTACATCATGCACTTGCCAGTCTTCGCGTTTTTCATAGTGGCAGTCATTAGTCGCCACCAAAGGTATACCTGTTTTTTTAGATACTTCAAGCAAAGTTTTTAAAATTGTTTTTTCTTCGGGTATGCCATGATCCATAATTTCAAGATAATAATTCTCCGGCCCCAACATATCCCTATAACGCATGGCAACTTTTACTGCGGCATCAACACCCTCGGTTAAAGCAACTTGGGAGAGTTCACTCTTCATACACCCTGAAAGTACAATTAAACCTTCCTTATTTTCCTTTAAAAGATCAAAATCAATACGCGGATGATAATAAAAACCCTCAGTCCATGCAGCGGAATTTAATTTCATTAAATTATTATAACCGATTTTATCTTTGGCTAAAATAGTTATATGGTTTGCCGTACTCCCCGTTTTGGATAAATTCGTATATTTACCTTGCGTAAAATACATTTCACAACCGATTATTGGTTTAATTTCAAGGGAAGAAAGCATTTTGTAAAATTCAGGTACACCATACATATTGCCATGGTCGGTTATAGCCATGGCAGGCATTTGTGTTTTATCTATGCTTTTAAGGAAATCAGACGGCCCTTTACCGCTTTTTGTAACGCGGAGCATGCCATCAAGTAAGGAATATTCCGTGTGATTATGCAAGTGAACAAATGAACTCATACATCAAGCCTTCAAAAAAAGTTAAAATATATTAAAACGATTGGGGGTGTACCCATGCCTAAACATTATAGTAAATTATTAGAAAGAAAGGTAAATTCCAAAACTATTTACGAGGGTGTAGTAAATTTTAAAGTTGATACGGTCCGCTTAATAAACGGGGCTGTTTCAAAACGCGAATATATGCAACATCCGGGCGCTAGTGCTGTTCTTGCAGTTGAAAACGGTAAAATTCTGTTTGTTGAACAATACCGCTACCCTGTTAAAAAAGTTATGCTTGAAATACCGGCCGGTAAATTAAAACCGCGCCAAACGCCACTTTCTTGCGCAAAAGCCGAATTAAAGGAAGAAACCGGCTACACTGCTAAAATCGTCAAAAAAATCTTAACTTTTAATACTTCTGCAGCTTTTGCTGATGAAAACTTACACATTTTTTATGCCTATGGTCTTAAACCCGGCAAAATGCACCTTGATGAAGATGAATTTGTAAATGTGAAATGGCTTTCCTTAGAGCGTGCTTTAAAAATGATTAAGACCGGTGAGATTACAGACAGTAAAACTATAATTGCCATTTTATACTACAAAGTCTTTTTAGAAAGTAAATAGTGCTTTATTTAAATTTACCCCAAAAGATTTGCTCGGGTTCTAATTGAAAGCCTGTTTTTTCTTCAACTATTTTTTGGACTTCTTTGATAAGATCATAAATATCTTGCGCAGTGGCATTTTGATAGTTAATTATAAAACCTGCATGTTTGGTGGAAACTTGCGCACCGCCCACGCTTAAACCACGAAGACCGCAATCATCAATAAGTTTACTTGCATAAGCACCGGCAGGCCTCTTAAATACACTTCCGGCTGAAGGATATTCAAGCGGCTGCTTGGCTGTGCGGCTTTGCAAAATTTCTTCCCGACGTGCTTTCAAAGTTTCTTTGTCTTGTTTATCTAATACCCAAGTGGCGGAAAGTATAATACAATTTTCAATACCCCAAACTTTGCGGTATTCATATTTAACATCTTCTTTTTTAAATTCCTTAATTTCACATTTATCAGTAAGGACTTTAAAAGACTTTAATTTATCAAAAGTTTCTGCTTTAAAAGCACCAGCATTCATAAAAACTGCACCGCCAACGCTACCAGGAATTCCGCTTAAATTTTCAAGCCCGGCAAGCCCGGCGTCGACAGTCTCGCGCACCACTTCATCAAGCGCAGTTCCTGCTGCTGCGGTTAGGGAATTCCCATCAACTCTAATATTTCTAAAATTTCTTAAACAACAGGTTATGCCCGGCAAACCTAAATCACTGACCAAAATATTTGAACCAAGCCCAAACACCCTAAAAGGTACTTTATGTTTTTTGGCAAAATTTATTAGGTGTTTAATTTGTTCTTCGGTTTCAGGTAAGGCTAAAACTTCGGCAACACCACCCACTCTATAAGTGGTATACAGGGAAAGTTCCGCTTCAAAAATGAAGGGGATATCTTTTAAATTTTCTAAAAAAGTATTTGAGTTCATTAAAGATATTATATAAAATAAAGAAAAGGAGTGTTTTATGATACATGAAAACGCCGGTAAATTACCAACAAAAACAATAGATATAGTTAAATTAGAAAACGATTTTTATAATGCCAAAAATCCAAAACCCGTTAAATTTGGGACTTCTGGCCATCGTGGGCAACTCGGTGACGGTTTTTGTAAATTACATGCTTTGAGTATTGCTCAAGCTGTTGCAAAAATGCACAAGGAAGATAATATTACAGGTAAAATTTTAGTAGGCGGTGATACCCGTTTAATGAGTAAATCCACCGCACAACTTTGTGCACAAGTTCTAACTGCAAACGGTTTTAAAGTCATTTTACCTAGCATACCTGTACCGACACCGGTATTTTCTTTTGAAATTTTATCAAAACGCGCTTGTGCTTGTTTAAACGGAACTGCTTCACATAATCCGCCGCAAGATATGGGCCTTAAATACAACGGTGCAAACGGTGGCCCGGCCGGAAGTGAAATAACAACCCGTATTGAAAAATATGCCAATTATTTCTTAAATAATCCGTCAGAAATAAAACAAATTTCTTTGGAAGAAGCCAAACAAAAAGGTCTCCTTGAAGATGCTGATATTATCACACCTTATATCAAAGCGTTGGGCAAAAAAATTGATTTCAAAATTATAAAAAATGCAAAAATTAAAACTGCAATTCACCCTCTTGGCGGAACGACTTTGCCCTTTTGGCAAGCAATTAAAAAAGAATATAAACTTGATAATTTGGATATTGTTAGCCATGATATTAACCCGACTTTTAATTTTATTCCGCTTGACCATGACGGTAAAACGCGTATGGACCCGTCTTCCCCATATCCTATGGCACCTTTACTTAAATTGGTGCAAGGTGATTATCAATTTGCTGGTGCTTGTGATCCGGATGGGGACCGCTTTGGTTCAGCCACGCAAAAAGGCGGCTTAATAGTTCCAAACCATGCACTTTGCGTTATGGCAAATTATTTAATTAAAAAACAAAAAGATTTAACCGGCAAACAAATAGGCCGTACACTAGGAACCACAATGCTTTTGGATAAAATTGCCGCTGCAAACAAAATAGCTATTGATGAAGTAAACGTAGGTTTTAAATATTTTGTTAAAGGTTTAAGCGAAGGCAGATATATCTTATCCGGCGAAGAAAGTGCAGGAATGAGTGTCGCAAATTGGACAACGGAAAAAGACGGTATGTTTGCCGTATGTTTACTGCTTGAAATCACAAGTGCAACCGCACAAGATATTGCAGGGCTTTATAAGCAACTGACTTTAATTTATGGTGAGCCGTGTTACACGCGCATTGATAATACTGTTACAGATGAAAACAAAGCTAAATTTGCTAAACTTTCTGCAGATAGTTTTAAAAATTTGCAAACACTTGCCGGGGAAAAAGTCTTAAAAATCCGTGCGACTGACGGTATTAAAATTTATCTTGAAAATTCCTGGGTACTTGCAAGGATGTCCGGCACTGAGCCGATAATAAAACTTTATGCCGAAACATTTAAAGGCCCTGAGCATTTACAAAAGATTTTAAAAGAGAGTTCCAAACTTTTCGGTTTTTAAAATTTTCTTTGACGTAAATCCAAGCCGAGTGCGTACACCTAGCAAGTATTTTGGAGATAATTTAAATTTTTATTTAATAAAGCTAAACTGTGCGCAACAACCCGGCGATTATTTTTGAGGAAATTTTAGTTTTATAACCCCACCCCTAGCCCCTCCGCCTTTGCAAGCAAAGGGGCGGGGAATATAAGGAAATAATTTTTGAGCACAAAACCGTAGTGTGTGAGAATAATGTCGCATCGCGCAGTAGATTTAAAGGAATTTTCAATTTTCTCTGCAACGAAATAAAACAATACCAAACCGGGCGCACAAATCTAGCAAGTATTTTGGTGATAATTTAAATTTTTATTTGACGACGAGTACTAAGAAGAATGGGAGCGAAGCGACTCTCGGTACTCTAGGAGAAGAAAAATTTAAATTAGCCCAAAAGACGTCGTTAGCAAATAATTTGAACTGCAAAACATTCCTTACCTATGTGTTTTATGTACAAACTTGAAAAAATTTGTTATAATATACTTGTGAGATTTTTGCGGGCGTGGTTCAATGGTAGAACGCGACCTTGCCAAGGTTGAGACGAGAGTTCGATTCTCTTCGCCCGCTCCATTTAAAAAGCCCTTCCAAACGGAAGGGCTTTTTTATATTAATAAATTACTACATATTTACTATCAGCAATATAAGCAAGCCCAAGAAAAGCAAACATAATGCCAGTTTTGTTAAACCCAAATGTTTACGCAAAAACTCATTAAAAGTTTTAGATTCATACCCAAGCAAACTTAAAACAAAAATTATAACAAGCGGAACAATAAACATCAGGTTATAAGTTATAAGGTAAACCATGGCACGGAAGAAATCTTGGTTTGCTTCTTTTAAAATTACGGCTATTGTAGGCAAATAAACTTGGCCGGTGCAAACTGCTTCAATCAAAGAAACCAAGAATCCAACCACTACTGCCGCACAAAATAAACCAAAGGCACTTTTATTTTTATCCCGTAAAAAGTAGCGGATAATTTTATGTACCCTTTCTTTATTGTTTTTACCAAGTTGTAAAATAACTTTTTCAGATTTCTTTGTTATTTGATATACGATAAAATCATAAAAACTCAAAATCAAAAACAAGGCACAAAGCCCAATTGTCAACCATTTAAAACCCCACATCACATAATAAAATGAGGACATTTTATAAAGGAAATTAAAAAGCCCAAGCCCGATTAAAACATAAGCGACAAATACTGCCCCGCAATAAGCTGAGCCAACCAAAATAATTTCCTTTTTCTCATATTTATATACGGAGAGAAATGAGATAAAAAATACAATTACAGCAAAGGCACAAGGATTAATACCGTCAGTTAAACCTGCCAAAACTATTGCCCAAAAAGTCAAACGGCTAAACATGCTTCGAGCCGCTTCTAGCGCGGTATTTTGGGTTTTATTTTCGCAATTTTCTGTTTTTTTTTCTTCTTTTAATTTGCAATCTTTAATAGCTGCTTGTGTACCGTAATATGTCTTTTCCCCTTTACGCAAAGCCTTTAAGATCGCGGAAGGCCCCTCGGTTCTTATTTGCGTAGGGTACCCCATCAAAACACTTTTACCTACTACCATAGCCGGAACACCCATGTCTTCAACACCAAATCCGTATTCTATCAATGTATCGTGAAAAATTACACTGTCTTCCGGTTTGGATACATCAAATTCCGCAAATTTTACTTTATCCTGGAAATCTTGTTTTAAAGTTGCTAGATATTCTCGTTTAAATTTTTGGCAATGCCCGCAACTCGGGCTTGTAAATATGGCTACTTCAAGTTTTTCCGCCGTATTTTCTGCTTCCGCAAAAGCAAACGGTAAACAACAAATTAAGGCAAGTATGGTAAATAATAATTTTTTCATAATTCTCCTATATAATCTTTTTTGTGTTTAACAAACAAGTTTTGCAAGGGCTGATTTTTGTGTCTTTAACTTTAATTTTCTCTGCAATTTGTTTGGCAAAATCTGTTAATGTTGGATCCCTTGCACCTAATACTAAAACGACATCCCCTTCTTTAGCCTTGGCAGCAATTAAAGCGGCCGCTTCATTACGGCAAGGCGTATAAACTGCGCTTACACCTAAATGTTTTAAACCTTGGTAAACTAAATTTGCGGAAATATGTTCCGGTATAGTTCCGCCCGGATAATAAACTTCACCTAAATACAAAGTGTCTTCCGGTTTAATATTTTCGCTAAAACACTCAATAAATTCTTTAAGTAAAATTTGTATAGAAGTAAATGCATGCGGTTGGAAAAATACTTGCAATCTTTTCCCTCTTAAGTGCGCTGCTTTTAAAGTAGCGGAAAGTTTATGGGGGTTATGGGCGAAATCATCAATAATTTCTATCCCGTTTATTGTTGCAATAGAGTTAAAACGGCGGTACACGCCTTTAAAATTTTCAAGTGCGGCAGAAACAATTTTTAAGTCAATATTCATTTCCTTTGCAACTGCAATAACAGCAAGAGCATCTTTTATATAATGCTCGCCGGGTAAATTGAGTTTAAAATCAATGCCGTCGACGGTAAAAGTTGAACCGAACCCATCAAGTTTAATGTTTTCGGCATGCGTGTTCCCATGATGCAAGCCAAAAGTTTGGGCAGGCCCTAAAAGTTCTTTTAAGTGGTCCTCCTCTGCATTTACAATAAGCTTTTTACAATTAATACTGAATTTTTGGAAATATCCTTTTAAAATTGAAATATCTTTATGGTCATGCGCTAAATTAAGCATAACCCCGATTTGCGGATGATAATTAACCAAAGTGCCATCAGATTCATCAGCTTCAATAACAAGCCAGGAAGTTTTACCGCGGTAAACATTACCAAAATAACCTTCTTTTTGAAGTGAGAGTAAAACTCCACCCGTAATTAAAGATGGATCTTTGCCGGCTGCTTTTAAAACTTCAAACATCATCGCACTTGTTGTACTTTTGCCGGAAGTTCCTGAAATGGCAATAGTTTTATTTTCCTTAACATGTTTTGCTAAAAGTTCAGAGCGGTGAATTAAAGGAATACTATATTTTTTCGCAATTTGAATTTCAATATTATCAGGTTCTATGGCTGAAGTTAAGACAACAGCATCTGTATCTTCCGTTATGCCGCTGCCGTCTTGCGGATATAATTTTACACCTAGTTTTTTTAAAGTTTGCCAAATAGGTAAATCAGTAAAACCTTTATTTATTAAACGGTCTGATCCGCTTACTTCATCACCACCCATAGCATGGAGTTGTGCCAAAGCACTCATCCCAATACCACCAACACCTACAAAATGTATTTTCATTTTAATTCCTCTAAAAATTTATTCATATTATAAAAACCGGCCCTCTGTTTCAAAAGCCAGACCCCAACCCTTACGGCACTTTGGGCAAGCATCTTCCTGTCCAAAACCTTATGGGTTAAAATTATTTCTTCGTCTTTAGTGGGCGAAGTCAAAGTTAAAGTATGCGTTCCCGGAACTTGGCCTATACGCTCATAAGTAATTTGATCTTGAGCCATATTTAATGCTGCAGCAAGATTTTTTGCCGTACCGCTCGGGGCATCTTTCTTTTGTGTATGATGAATTTCATGCAAGGCCAAAGTATAACCTTTGTACATATTTTTTGCCTCAAGCAAAAGTTTTTTAAACAAAGCCACACCAATACTTACGTTAGGTGCATAGAATAAAGGGATCTGCTTTTCCGCTTCAAAGGCTGCAATTAAACCACTTGGTAAATTGGTTGTACCGCATAAAAAAGCTGCATTAAATTTTTTAGCAATTTTATAACTTTCCTCAGCACCTTGTGGGGAAGAAAAGTCTATAACCAAAGATGTTTCCTGATAATTTTTATCCCCAACTTCCCTTGTAAAAACCTCAAAATTATCACGTGCAAGTATTTGGCACAGAAGTTGCCCCATTTTTCCTTTTGCACCATTTACTAAAACCTTAGTCATTAAAAAATTCCTCAAATAAATAATCAGCAATTTGGCGGCCGTTTAAAGCAGCACCTTTAAGCAAATTATCGCACACACACCAAAAATGTATTACACGTTTGTCTTCAATATCTTGACGAAGGCGGGAAATAAATGCCTCCCCCTTACCTTCTACTTCTTTATTTGTGTAAATTTTACCATCTAAAACAACACCCTTTTGGGAACGCAAAATATCGGGTAGTTTTGCCATATTAAATTCTTCTTTGGCACGCAAAGTGATTGTTAAACCATGTGAAACTTTAACCGGAACACGCACAGTATGCGAAAATACTCTTAAATTCGGTAAACCCAAAATCTTTTTGGCTTCGTAAATTCCTTTTAATTCTTCAGAAGTAAAACCGTTGTCTTTTACGCTACCTATTAACGGTACACAATTTGCGCGGTATAACGAATCTGGGTTTTCAAACTCTTCTAAAAGTTTTTTACCTCCGCCTGAAATTGCCTGGTAAGAGGAAGAAAATACTTCTTCCAAAGTATAATGTTTTTTGAGCGGATTTAAAGCAAGCACTAAACCCGTAACAGTGCAATTCGGGCTTGCAATAAGCCAAGTGTCTTTGGTTATTGTATCAGCATTAATTTCCGGTATAACCAAAGGCACGCCCTCTTTTTGACGAAAATATGAGGACATATCAATAACAAATTTTGCGTAATTTTTAAGTTCGGGTGCAAGTTGAGGGCTGACTGTTTCATCAGTACACAAGATTGCAATATCTACCTTTTGCGGTTTGTCCTGGCGGCCGAAACCAAGCACTTTATAATTTTTTGAGTGCGGTGAAACTTCCAGTTGTTTAAGCATTAATTGCCCCACAATACCGCGAACGCCAAACACACCTATCGTAATCATTTTATTATTGTCCCCACTTCGCCTGTTTTATAATAAACAACGCGTATTTCAATATTTTTTTCTTTGGCAAGTTTAATAGCATCCGGGTGCAAGACATTTGCACCCTCTAAAGCCAACTTGTACATTACATCAAAATCCATCAAATTTAATTTTTGGGCAGTTTTATCTTTATTAGGATCTTTATCATAAACACCGTCAACATCTTTAATCATTTCTACAAAATTTGCGCCCTCGCTTGCCGCGATAAAAACTGCGGAAACATCTGAACCGCCACGCTTTAAAGTAGTAATTTCTTTATTCTCGCCAATACCCTGGAAACCGGCAATTATCGGGATATGATTTTGTTCTAACTCTCTGGCCAAGCGGTCGCTTTTAAGACCTTTAATTTCCGCACCAACATGTTCGGAAGATGTTGTTAAACCAATTTGCGAACCCGTTAAACTTACTGCCGGAAGCCCGGCCTCATTTAATGCAATAGAAAGCAAAGCAACACTTATACGTTCTCCGGTAGTTATTAACATATCAAGCTCGCGTTTATTCGGATTTTTGCTGAGGGAATATGCATTATCAAGCAAAATATCTGTCATATTCCCGTTGGCAGATGCAACAATTATCGGCTGAAAACCAGCCTCCCAACGTTTTTTGATTAAGGAAACGGCAAGCCAAATTTTTTCTTTATTGGCAAGTGTATTTCCACCGAATTTCATTACAGAAACTTGTCTCATATAAGTAACTCCTTAGGAGTATTTGCCAAAATCTGTTTTATTTTTTGTTTCGTTTCTTCTTGAATAGGACCTAGCGGAAGACGAACTTCTTCTGAGCATAAACCCAAACAAGAAAGTGCATATTTTACGCAAGTCGGGTTCACTTCAAAAAATAATGCTTCAATTAAAGGATATGCTTGTTTAAAAATTGCTTGGCTTTTTGCATATTTACCTTCTAAAAATAATTTTTGCATTTTCACAAAAGCAGGCACCAAAATATTGCCGGCCGCACTTATTAAACCAGAAAAATTCAAACCCATTAAAGCAGGCCATAAATCATCATTACCGCCTAAAAAAGTAACTTTATCACTAAATAAAGTGCTTGCTTTTACAACGCGGACGATATCATAATCCGCTTCTTTTATTGCTTTTATTTGCGAAACATTTTCAAGGAGTTTACCCAAAAAATCTATATTTAACCTTTGCCCGGTTCTTGAAGGAATATGGTATAAAACAAGTGGTTTTTTTGCCTCTTCGGCTACTGCAGAAAAATGTGCAATCATACCATTTAGGTTTGGCTTATTATAATAAGGCGTTACAACCAAGTAAGCGTCCGGGTTAAATTTGGAAGCGAGCCTAACATTTGCCAAAGTATGTTCCGTAGAATTTGCCCCTACACCTACAATTATCTTTGCACGACCGTTTATTTTGGAAGTACAAAAAGATAATATTTCTTCTTTTTCTTTATCTGTTAAGGCAGGCGGTTCCGCAGTAGTACCAAGTAAACAAAAACCACTTATACCTGCCGCTATTTGCCTTTCAATTAAGTTGGCAAGTGCCTCATAATCTACTTTACCCGCTTTAAAAGGGGTAATTAAAGCAACAAAGATTCCTTTAAACATTGGTAAACCCTCCAAATAAATTGTATCATTTATATAGGCAAGTTTTTTAAGGAGATTTTTATGGCAGAAGAAAATAAAGGGCAAGACATCATTCCAAACAATATACAGCCAGAAGTTAAACAAGAAAACCAAAGAGAAAAAGTAGAAATAACGGATTCATCTGTAGAACGGGAAATATACACAAACAAAGATAACAATAAGGAGTTATCAAATATAAAATTTTGGCTTATTTTGCTTTGTATTGTTTTTACTTGTTCAATGTTAAGTGGCATTTACTTAATTATAAAACCTACCGGGAACACAATACAATTAACTGAAGAAAAAACAGAAGACAAACAATCAATGGGATTCTTCAAAAATTCTACTTCTAAAGAAGGTGCCGTGGTTGTCAATATTCGCGGTGAAATATCAGAAAGTAGTGATAATAGTGCCTTTTCAAGCAAACAAAATGCTTCAAGTATCGCACGCCGTATAAGGGAATTAGCAGACAAAAAAGAAGTCAAAGCCTTATTACTTGATATAAATTCCCCGGGTGGCACAGTAGCCGCTGTACAGGATATTTATAATGCTTTAAATTATTTCCGTTCGCAAAAGAAACCTGTTGTTGCTTTAATGCGTGATGTCGCAGCAAGCGGTGGGTTTTATATTGCCATGGCAGCAGATAAAATCGTCGCCCAACCAGGAACTATGACCGGTTCTATCGGCGTGATAATGCAAACTACAAATGCCCAAGAACTACTTAAAAAAATAGGTGTTGATTTTAATGCTGTCAAAAGTGGCCAAAATAAAGATATTGGTGCTATTTATAAGGAACTTACACCCGAACAACAATTGCTTTTGCAAGAAATGATTGATGAAACTTACCAACAATTTTTTGAAGCCGTCAGGAAAGGCCGCCCTAACATAGATGTTAACACATTAAGGGTATATGCTGACGGCCGTATTTTTACCGGTGCAAAAGCCCAAACACTTGGCCTTATTGATGGACTCGGCGGGGAAGAAAAGGCAAAAGAGTATTTAAGCGAACTTACAGGTATTAAAGACATAAAGATATTAAATCAAAAAAGTAAATTTATGGAAGATTTCTTTTTACCTTTTTCTAATTTGGCGGAAAGTTCCCTCGCTTTAAAACAAATTACAAAGCCTCAAACACCGGCTTTGGCCTATATGCTTAATTTATAGGAGTGTTTATGTTTTCTACCCTATTTAATTTTGTTTTAAAACCAAGCCCGACTATAAACCAAATTATGCAAGAACGAAAATTAAAACTTGCTTTACTTGGTTATTGCATCGGGGCTTTCAGTATGGTACTTGCAAGAGGGCTCATATCAGGATTAAACTTTACAAGATTAATATTTTATTTTATCATGGTTTTGTTCTTTAATATATGTATAAGTTTTTTCTTCTCAGCGACAGCACATTTATTTTTAGAGCTCACTACAGGAAGAGGGCGAGCAGCAGGATTATTTGTCCTACTGGGGCTTTCCGAATTTGCAAAGACTTTGCTTGTCGCGTTTTCTTTAATTGCTCTAAATTTCCCGGCAATATATGCATTCAAAGGTTTATTTACTTTGGCTGTTTTATTACTCCAACTTTTCTTCGTTTTGTATATGATGAAACATGCCTATGGCTTAAATAAAACCATGACATTTTTTGCCCTTATAATATCTTTTGTACCGTCAATTATCTGTTTTTTTGCTACGATTTTTATATTGATAAGTGCAATATTTTGGCTTATTTTTGCTTAGTTTTTTTGCGGGCTTTTAATGCTTTTTCTTTGGCTTTAGCAGCTTTCCACATTGCAAGTGCCTCCTCAGGGGTACTTGCCTTTTTATTACCAAAAACATGAGGATGACGGCGAATAAGTTTTTTATTCAACCCGTTAATAACTTGCGCCAAAGTAAAACGTTTTTGCTCTTGAGCGATATGAGCATGGAATAAAACTTGAAGGAGTAAATCCCCAAGTTCTTCACATAAATTTTCATCATCTTTATTGTTTATTGCATTAATAACTTCTTGGCTTTCTTCTCTTAAATTTTTAATTAAAGTTTCATGGGTTTGTGCGCGGTCCCATTTACAACCTTTTGGGCTTCGCAAAACTTTTAAAGTATGATTAATTTCTTCAAATAGAACTGATGCCTTTTTCATTTATATCACTTTTTTAAAAACAAGTTTCCTATTGTTTATAACGGGGTAAGAATACCTGCCTTCTAAAACTTTTTTTAGACCGATATCTATTTCAGTAATTTTCCCGTCTTTAGTTTTAAAATTTTCTTTTATACGTGTATGCCCTAAAATTTGTTTGAACGGAACTCTATCGTAATTTTGCATTAAAGAGCGTAAATCTTCCCAAAAAATCCCTCCGTACAAACTATCCCCACCGCGAAAAAAACTTATATTAAAAATTGGATGTGAAAAATTTTGTTCCAAAACTGATTTCTTAAAAATATAATTTATGTGTTTAACAAGTTTTGCTGGTGTTATATCATTAACTTCGCTTGTAAATACATCATATAAACTATTGCAGATTCCGGCATGTGTTATTACAAAACCGTTACTATAATAGGCGGCTTGCAAAGATCCTTCTTTTATTTGATTAATAAGTTTATTTCTAAATTCTTCCACTTGGAAATAGGGCAAAGAAGTTATATAATAATTTTTTTTAAGCAGTTCAAGTTCATGATTACCGATAAGCCTTATTATTTTGCCGCCGGCTTTCTTGGCTTCTGCTTGCAAAACATCTAACAGTTTATCAACTTGCACTGAATAACTGCCCCGATCAATAATATCCCCAATTTGGACCAAAATATTTTTCTTACCGATCCACTTTAGTTCCGGGTCCATTAATTTCGCATGAATCAAAGTTGCAGCAAAACCATGATACTCCCCGTGAACATCCCCGATAATGACTACTCTTTTAACTTTCTTGGTACTTTTCCTCGCCATATTAATATTATACAATTTAGTATAGGCTTATGTGGGAAAGTAAATTCAAACGAGCTTTGAAAGAACTTAAGAAAATACTTGGGGATGAAAATATTTTAATATCCAAGTTGGATCTTTTACTCAATAGTTATGACAGTAGCCCTATAAAAGCAAGGCCGGAAGCAGTTTTAAATATTAAAAATACTTGTAAAATTTCACCTGTTCTACGAATTTTAAATAAATATGGTTTTGCAGCGACAGCGCGCATGAGTGCCACAAATCACGACGGTGCTTGCATACCTATCAAAGGTGGTTTTGTACTAAATCTAGCCGCTTTAGATAAAATACTTGAAATAAATACAAAAGAAAATTATGCAGTTCTTGAAAGCGGTGTTATAAACCAAGATTTGCAAGATATTTTAAAACCGCTCGGTTTCTTTTTTGCACCGGATCCGGCAAGTAGAACATTTTCCACAGTCGGCGGAAATTTTGCCTTAAATGCCGGTGGCGCAAAAAGTTTAAAGTATGGTGCAAGCGCACAAAATTTACTTGGTGCCGAAATCGTTTTAGCAGACGGTACAATTCTAAATTTAGAAAAAGAAAATCCCCTTTTGCATTTACTGGTTAAAAGTGAAGGGACTTTAGGTATTATTACAAAATTAAAAGTGAAAATTCTTCCGATCCAACCGTATAAAGAAACTTTAATTGCCGGTTTTCTAAACTTAAAAGATACAATGCAAGCCGTTCAAAAAATAATCTCTTTAGGTTTTCTGCCCAGCGCTTTAGAAGTTATAGACGAAAACGCCCTAGCTTTAACACGATATAAAGATACCGACATAAAAACCCTTTTGATTACAGAACTTGAAGGCACTAAAAAACAAATTACCGAAGATGTAAAACAAATAATGAATATCTTTAGAAATAATAAAGCAAAAGAAGTAAAAACAAATTTAGATAAAACGGAAATTAAACAAATTTGGAACACTCGCGCTAAAGCTGCGCTTGCACTTTCAAAGCAGGCAAATGGTTTTATGTCATTTGACTATGCTGTAGAGCGCCCAAAACTTGCTAAGGCAGTTGAGTTCGTACAAAGTATTTTAAAGAAATACAATTTAAGGGGAACTATAGTTTTCCATGCCGGCGACGGTAATTTACACCCTAACATTGTGTTTGACGAAAATAATTATTTTGAAGCAAACCAAATTAAACTTGCTATAAAAGAAATTGATAAATTTATTTTTTCACTCGGCGGAACACTTAGCGCGGAACACGGTATAGCGGTACAAAAGCGTGCTGCAATGAATATATTTTTTAACTGGGACACCATCGGTTTATTTAAGAAAATAAAAAATGCTTTAGATAAAAAAGATATTTTAAACCCCCAAAAAATACTTCCGCTTTGCGAAAATGAAAAGCAAGATATCCCTACTTGGGCGCAAAGTTTTTATGATGAGGCATTAGGCACAAAAGAATTTGATTTTAAACAAATAAAAAAATTAAATAAAATAATAGATTTTGACAAAGAAAACTATACTTTGACCGTTCAAGCAGGTGCTTTAATTGAAGATTTAAATAAGAAATTAAATTCTTCATTTTATTTGCCTACCAAGCAAAAAAAAGGTTCTTTGCTTGACTTATTTTTAAGTGGTAGAGATAATAATTTTGCTGATTTCGTTACAGGTTTAACATTTGTCTGTGGCGAAGGCTTAATTACGATTGGTGGAAAATATGTTAAAAATGCAGCCGGTTATGATTTAATACGTTTTATGCATGGTACTCAAGGGGCATTCGGGGCACCGCTTGTATTTACTTTAAGGTTATTGCCTTATCAAATTAAAAGCACAACTAATAAAAATAAATTTGAAATAAATGAAACTTTAATAAAACTTAAACAAGTTTTTGATAAAAATAATATTTTTAAACCCGAGATTTTTAAAGGTTACTTAAATGAAGAAACAAAACTTTGATACTATTTTCGCTGATGCTTTGAAATGTAATCATTGCGGAATATGCCTACAAAATTGCCCGGCGTATAGGGAAGGGAAACAAGAAAAGTTTTCCCCCCGCGGACGTGTACAAATTGCGTGTTTGCTTGCAAAACAAAAACTTAATTTAAAACAAGACGGGCAAGATGTTTCGGAAGCAGTTAAAACCTGCAAAAATTGTTATAACTGTGCCGTGTTATGCCCAGCAGGAATTAGCCCACAAAATATAAATGAAAGACTTAAAAATATTTTAAAAATTAAGCCTAAAATACCGCAAAAATCTTCTTTTAAAAATTTGATTTTTAGAATATACTTTAGGAAGTTTTTTAAGAAAACAGATAATCTGTTTATAACTTCATCACGTAATTATAAACAAATAAAAC
>JAZRHA010000048.1:0-27573 GCA_045644515.1 Elusimicrobiaceae bacterium
TAAATATTTTGAAAGAAGCTAATATCGCAGATATTTTTATCAAACAAGATACTGCATATCTTAAAAAGGATATTGAAGAACTTTATGCTCAGGGAACATTTTCTTCAAGGGAGTATACACTATCCAGATCCTGCGGAGGGCTTACTCTGGAATGTGAAGCAGTTTTAGCTAAGGAAGATAATTTCCTTTTGATATTTAGAAATAATACAGGGAAGAGGCAATTACTTGAAGTATTGGAAGAAAGGACTGCACATAATGAAGCTTTAAAACGTTGTTTGGGCGGAGTTATGCTTGAGTGCCTACTTAATAAAAATGAAAAAGGTTTTGCTTTCTCTAAATTCATAACAATATCCCCAGAGGCTTGTACTTTAAGTGGATATACACGTCAGGAATTATCAAAACTTACTTTGCTTGATTTGATGTGCGGTGTTAACAAAAACGTGGAAGAAGAGAAACGTAAAATTAATTCTTTGCTTAACAATTATGCAGAGCTTCTTAGTAAAGGGCAGACTGTTAATTTTGATTCTCTTATTATTTTTAAAAAACGTAAAACAATTTGTTCCTTAATTATGACCTTATATAAAACGGCCGGCGAAGACAGGGTTGTTATAATACTAAAGGAGATAGCTAAAGAAATTGAAATTGCCCAAAATTTAGATGAAGCCAGTAAGGAACTTGAGGGTATAAAGGAAAGCCTAGAAGGTGTGTATTTAAAACTCGATAATACCGGGAAAGTTATTTCTTGCGGGATAGGTAAAGGTAAGAAATTGGCAGGTTTAAGCTCAAAAGATGTTTTAAATAAGAAACTTGAAGATTTCTTATCTAAAAAAGAAGCAAAAAACATACAATTGGTTTTAAAAGAAGTTCTTAAGAAGAAAGATATTAAAAAGGGAAATGTAACAATTGATAAAGACGGAACATCTTATCTATATGAGTATTCTCTGTCTTCAATTCCAGGTGAAGATAAGGCTCAAATGTTTGTAAACAAATTAGATAATCGTAAAGGTTTTGAAGAAAAGGTTAAACATTTGTACACAATTTTAAACCGAGCGGATGTTTCTTTCGTGGATAATATGGATGCCATTTTAAACTATGGTAATGAAATCCTAAATTCCGAAGCAGCTTTAATTTGCCATCTAAGTGGTGATAAAAAAGAAAATATTTTGGTAAATTATGTAACGGATAATAAAATTAAGTTGGAACAGGGCCAAGAATTTAAAATAGGGTCTTGTTTAAGTTCTGTTAAGGATGGCGAAACGATATCAATATCTAACTTTAAAAACTTTAAGTGTAAAAAGTGTTTACATGCAAAAAATGATTTGCAAGGTTTATGGGCTGCTCCGTTAAGCATTAAAGGGAAAGTAGAAGGTTTAATTTGTTTCGTAAGTACCAAGAAAAATGCAATGCGCTTTGGCGATCAGGAAGAGAACCTAATGGTTTTAATTGCAAATTTAATGAGTATGGCGCTTGAAACCCGTCGGGCTAAAAAAGCGACATCTAATAGTTTAACTACTATGCGGCATTTAATGAAGACTTTGGATGTTCCGGCTTTTATATCAGATGCTGATTTTAGTATTAAAAATGCTAACGAAAGTTTGCTTTCTTTATTAGACATTCAGGATATGGCGGAGATTGATGATAAAAATATATTTTCCATTTTTGCTTTTAATAAGGAAAAAGCCGAGGAAGATTTTGAAAGTGCTCAAAGGACTTCCAAAGGAGGGGTTTTTGATTTCGTATTTGAATTAAAATCACCTAAATATAAACGATTAAGTCTATTGTGGCATGTCGTGGAAGTAAAAGATGGGCGCGGTAAAGTGCGCGGTTATATGTTTGCATCTGAAAATATACAAAATTTAAATTCATTTAAATCTGTCAACAATGAACGTTATCACGGTTTTTAATTGTTTGACTTTAATCTGTTATAATGTTATGCTTTATGTAGTAAATATTAACAAGAGGTGTATATGTCCAGTTACGTTGAAGATGTAATAGAATCAGTTAAAAAGAAAGATCCATCAGAGGCTCTTTTTCATCAGGCTGTTGAAGAAGTCTTAACCACTTTAAAGCCTGTGATTGATGCAGATCCCAGATATAAAAAATATTCAGTTTTGGAACGTATGGTTGAGCCGGAGCGCGTCATAATGTTTCGCGTGCCTTGGCTTGACGATAAAGGCGTTATGCAAGTAAACCGCGGTTACCGCGTACAATTTAACAGTGCTATCGGGCCCTACAAAGGCGGTATGCGCTTACATGAAAGTGTTACACTTGCAAGTTTAAAATTTTTAGGTTTTGAACAAACATTTAAAAACTCTTTAACCGGTTTGCCTATGGGCGGCGGTAAAGGCGGTTCAGACTTTGACGCCCGCGGTAAAAGCGAAATGGAAGTTATGCACTTTTGCCAGAGTTTTATGTCGGAATTATTTCGCCATATCGGGGAAAATACTGATGTTCCGGCAGGGGACCTTGGTTGCGGCGGCCGCGAAGTCGGTTACATGTTTGGGCAATATAGGAAACTTGCAAATAAATTTGTCGGCGTATTTACCGGTAAAGGTATTAGCTTCGGCGGCAGTTTAATTAGGCCCGAAGCAACAGGTTTCGGTGTAGTATATTTTGCACAAGAAATGCTTAAACTTAAAGGTGAAGATTTTAAAGACAAAGTTTGTATTATTTCCGGTACAGGTAATGTCGGTATACATACCGCACAAAAACTTATGGAACTTGGTGCAAAAGTTGTAGGCTTTAATGATTATGACGGTGCTGTTTACGATAAAGACGGCCTTGACCAAGAAAAACTTGCTTTCCTTAAAAACCTTGTTTTCGTTAAGCGTGGCAGTTTAAGGGAATATGTAAAGAAATTTACAAAAGCGGAATTCCACGAAGGTAAAAAGACTTGGTTTATACCTTGTTATGCTGCCTTCCCGACTGCTTGCGAAAATGAACTTAAAGATGAAGATGCCGCCACTTTGATAAAGAACGGCGTCAAACTCGTTTGCGAAGGTGCAAATATGCCTTGTACTTTGGGGGCAGTTAAACAATTCCAAGATGCAGGTGTTTTGTACTCCCCGGGCAAAGCATCAAATGCCGGCGGTGTAGGTGTTTCAGGTTTGGAAATGACACAAAACTCTATTCGTTTGGCTTGGCCTGCTAAAAAAGTTGATGAAGAGCTCCATAATATTATGGTTCACATTCACAACTCTTGCGTTGAAGCCGCAAAAGAATACGGTATGCCGGGTAATTATTTAGCCGGTGCAAATATTGCAGGTTTCAAGAAAGTTGCGGAAGCCATGATTGCACAAGGTTTAGTTTAGTTTTAGTACTAACAGAAATAAAAAAGGCGCTCGTTTGAGCGCCTTTTTTATATATATTTGTTAAAACTGTGCATTAATAGGGCAAACTTTTACATCTTGCCTTTTTACGATTTTATTTTGTTGGTCTACTTCTATATTATATTCCAACCAATTTGTTTTATTTTCACAAAGGTTCCTATAAGAATAAAGTTTGTTTCCGTTTTGTAAAGTATATCCATTTATAGGAACACCGTACTTTTGGGCATAGGAATCAAAATCCTTACCTACTATATCATTATAATAAGGGCAATAACTAAGGTGGTTCACTTTAACTATAATATTGTCCGGGGAAACTTCTACTGTTGTTTTTTGCCAATTTATTTTATCGTCGCAACGTTTTTCATATTTATAAAGTGTATTTCCATTTGCTAAAGTTTGCTGTTTACCTGCAGGATAACCACAGGCAGGGCATCCGCATTTGCCAAAATCTTTTCCCACCAAATTAAAGCAACATCCTACAAAAATAGTTACAGCCATTAAAGATAAAATATGTTTTACTTTCATAAAACCTCCATAGTTTTTGTATTATTTTCCTACATTATAGCAAAAATTCTTTTTCCTTTTGCTTTGTTTTAAAAATTTGCTATAATATATATGTAAATTTCAGGCAAGAGTAAGGAGAACTATGGTAGCCAATTTAGCAGTATTAGTCCTTGCAGGCGGCAAGGGTACACGCATGAAATCCGCCACACCTAAACCATTACATACAATTTTTGGGTTGCCGCTTTTGGCACATATTTTGCAAACCGCAGATGCGCTTAAACCGTCTGCTAATGTCATTTTGTGTGGGCATCAGGCAGATATTTTAAAGAAAATCGTAAAAGAAAATTATAAAAATTGGGGTATTAAAGCGGACTTAAAATTTGCTTTGCAAAAAGTTTTAAACGGTAGCGGCTCGGCGGTAAAATATGCAATGCCGGCATTAAAAAAATATAAACAAGTTCTGATTTTGGCAGGGGATGCCCCTTTAATTGAAGCCGCAACTCTAAAACAACTTATTAAACATCATAACAGTAAAAAAGCTTCTTGTACAGTTTTAACTGTTGAAGTTCCAAACCCAAAAGGTTATGGCCGTATCGTTAAAGAAAACAATGCAATAAAAATTGTTGAAGAAAGCGAAACAGATTCCAAAATCGCACCGATAAAAGAAGTAAATTCCGGCATGTATATTTTTGAAGTTAAAGACCTTGATAAGGTTTTAAAACTCTTAAAACCGCAAGGCCCGAAACACGAATATTATTTAACCGATACTTTGGCTTTACTCCAAAAACAAAGCAAGAAAGTGGAAATTTTTAAGGCCGAAGATTATAAAGAGGCTATGGGTATAAATTCCAAAAAACAACTTGCAGAAGCCGCCGCTGCTATGCGCGAAAAAATCAATAATAAACTTATGGACGCGGGTGTTATTTTAATTGATCCTAAAAATACTTATATTGATAAAACAGTAAAAATCGGTGCCGATACCGTAATTTACCCGAATTGTTTTATTTACGGTAAAACAGTTATCGGCGAAAATTGTAAAATCGGCCCAAATTGCTGGATAGAAAATTCTAAATTTGAAAATAATGTTGATGTCAAAATGTCTTGTTACATTTTGGACAGTCATTTAAAAGAAGGCGCACAAACTGAACCTTTTGCTAAACTCCGCCCTCAAACGGTGGTGGAAAGCAAGGCCAAAATCGGCAGTTTTGTGGAAATTAAAAAATCTACAATCGGCAAGGGTTCAAAAGTGCCGCACCTTTCATATATAGGGGATACGGTTATGGGCGCAGGCGTTAATATCGGTGCCGGCGCAATAACCTGCAATTACGACGGGCAAAACAAGCATCAAACTATTATTGGGGATGATGTGTTCGTTGGTTCCAATACAAATTTTGTTGCACCTGTTAAAGTTGGCGCGGGCGCGAAAATCGGTGCCGGTTCAACTATAACAGAAGATATACCTGCCAAAACCTTAGCAATAGCAAGGGCAAGGCAAGTTAATCTAAAGAACAAAAAAGGAAAATAAAATGAACGACCCTATTGTACCCAGGGAACTAAAAATATTCACATGTAATGCAAACCGCGCTTTGGCGGAAAAGATTGCAAAACATTTAGGCAAAGAACTCGGCTCCATGCGTGTTGAGCGTTTTGCCGACGGCGAAATTGATGTCCAGGTTACCGAAAGCGTACGCGGTGCTGATTGCTATGTTATTCAGCCTACTTGCCCGCCTGTTAATGAAAACTTAATGGAACTTTTAATTACCCTTGATGCCTTAAAACGTGCTTCGGTTGCACGCGTTACCGCTGTTGTGCCTTATTACGGTTATGCCCGTGCTGACAGAAAAAGCAGCCCGCGCGTACCAATAACAGCAAAACTTGTGGCAAACCTTCTTACTATGGCCGGTGCTGATAGAGTTATGGCTATGGACTTACACGTCGGCCAAATACAAGGTTTCTTTGATATTCCGGTGGACCATCTAAGGGCACGTGGTGTATTTTTAGATTATTTCCTTAAAAACAAACCTAAAGATTTAGTAATAGTTTCACCTGATGTCGGCGGTGTAGAACGCGCAAGGCGTTTTGCAGCCCGCATGGATGCAGGTTTGGTTATTATTGATAAAAGACGCCCCAAAAAGAATGAGGCGGTTGTTTATAACTTAATCGGTGATGTTAAAGATAAAACTGCTATTATTGTTGACGATATCGTTGATACGGCAGGTACTTTAACGGTAGTTGCAAACAAAGTAAAGGAATGCGGTGCCAAAAAAGTTTACGCCGTTGCAACACACGGTGTTTTATCACGCGATGGCGTTGATAAGGTTGAAGCCTCTGCTTTAGAAAAACTTTTTATTACCGATACTTTACCTGAAGAAAACCGTAAACAAAGTTCTAAAATACAAGTGCTTTCAATTGCACATATTTTGGCAGATGCCATCAGCCGTAACCATGATGGCCGTTCAATAAGTGAAATGTTTAATTAATTTAATAAAAATAGTTGGAGGAAGTACAAATGCAAAAAGTAAAAATTAATGCTCAGCCTAGAGAAAAGGCCGGTGTTCGTGGGGAACTCTCAAAAATCAGAGCCCAGAAAAATATCCCGGCGGTCTTGTATGGTGAAGGTTTAGAACCTGTTTCTATAACCATCTCTCAAAAAGATTTGGCTGAAATTCAAAAATCAGGCAGTAATGCTATCGTCGAAATTACTTTACCTAAAGGTAATGAAAACGCTATTATCAAAGAAGTTCAATATCATGTTGTAACAGATAGTCCGATACACGTTGATTTCCAAAGAATTTCTATGGATAAACCTCTTGAAACCATTGTTCCTATCGTCTTGAAAGGCGAATGTACTTGGGTTAAAGAAAACGGTGGTATTGTTGATCACACTGTCCGTGAAGTTTCAATCAAATGTTTACCTGCCGATATTCCGCATGAAATTGATGTTGATATTACCGGCTTAACATTAGATAAACATATTACTGTTGCCGATTTGGTTGCACCTAAAGGTGTTACTTTCTTAGATGAAGCAGACAGAATGATTGTTCACATTATGATTCCGCGTGAAGAAGTTGTTGCAGCACCTGCTGCCGCAGCCGCCGGAACCGAAGCCGCACAACCTGAACTTTCCGCCACAAAAGGTAAGAAAGAAGAAGAAGGTGCCGCAGCCGCAGGCGATAAGAAACCTGCTGAAAAGAAATAATTTTTTAAAATTATTCTTTAAAATAAAAACACCCGTGGGGTTTAACTCATGGGTGTTTTTGATTTCAAATCCCGACGCGACTTAAAGCAGTTTAAGTCGCTTCATCACACAAAAAAATAAATTACCCTGAAGGGTAATTTTAGAGGGGATTTCCCTCCGGCCTTTTTGCTGACGCAAAAAGCCTACGGGCCTGGGCTCACGGTTTTTGCCTTGCTTCGCAAACAAAAACAACGCTCCACCCTTCAAATCCCGATGCGACTTAAAGCAGTTTAAGTCGCTCCACTCTCTGAAAATTCAAAGGCACCCTTTTGGGTGCCTTCAAATTTTCGGAGAGGGAGGGATTTGAACCCTCGATACCTTTCGGTATACAGGATTTCGAGGCCTGCTGTTTCAACCGCTCACACACCTCTCCAAACATTACCTATATTATATAAAATATAAAAGTAAAATTCTTTAAAGGTTAGCCAAAAATAAAAAGCACCGTCGTAAAAAAATGTATTTTAAAAAAGTACTTGCAATTTTTCTAAAAAGTGGTATAATATAGGAAAGAAGTAGAATTTACAAGAAAGAAGTTGTGTAGCTAAAAATAATATGGATTTTTTAAAAAGAAATTCCGGTAAAATAGCACTACTTGCAATTATTGCATTCTTTACTCTTCCTTTCATTTACGGTAATGAGGAGGAAGAAGACTTCTCTCCTTTTGCTGTAAAATCAGGAATGTCTTATCAAGCGAACCCTATTTCAAAATTGGCTAATAAAATAGCCTCTTTTTATGGCTTTTCAAAGCCGGCATCAGGTATGGTGGCGTCTTCCAAAGGGGTAGATTCTATTAAGGAAAAAGTATCGGAAAATAATTTCTTTACAAAAGAAAATATTTCTTCATCCGCCACTGCATCCAAAACAGGACGATCAAAAGAGGATGTTGCGGTCGCCTCATCAAAAAATTATAAAAAATACGATTTGAACAGTTCGGATTTTGATACCTCAAAAGCCAGAGTTTATAATAGCGGTAATAATCTCGGTTATGCCGATTCTTACGGGGGGAGTTCAACCGGTTATTACGGTAATAATTCAAATAGCCCCGTAAAAGGTTATGTTACCGTCAACGGTCAAAATTACGAAGTAATTGAAGATATAAAAGGTAACAGATATGTTGTTACACCGAAAGGGCATATTCCTTATGAAGAAGTAATGCGAAGAACAGTTTCAGAGCAAGAATTTGCAGCCGCAAAAAAACGTTTATCAAATGCAAGTGATATGGAAATTTTAGCTGCTCTGCAGGAAGAGAAGGCAAAAAATAATTCCGATATAAAAACGAATAAATCAAATTATCAAACTGGTGCTACAAGTTACCGGAACGGAACGCTTTCCTCAATGGGGGGCATGAATTATGCCCAGGCTTCTACAAATGATAAAGGTTTTGACGATAATGCCTTAAGCGATGCCTATGCAGATTTAAAAAGTGTTGATTTAAAAATTGATGCCTCATCCACTTCGCAAAGAGGTAAGGGGGGCAGTCATTTACGTGATTCCTTTAGAGTTAATACAGATAATGACCAAAAAAATGCGGAAGCTAAAGAACAATCATCACCTACGGCGGTTGTTGCCCAGCAAATTAAATCAAGAGCACAACAAAGTTTAAATGTCGCAAAAGGTGATAATTATGATTATGCGCCACAAGAGGAAGTGAGAAATCCCGCTTCTTTCAAAACCGTTAACTTGACAAAAGATAAAACTTATGAAGAAACAGGTAATGATACTGGTATGGTTTTTATCAGTATTGAAGAAGAAAATTCCCCTTACGAAGTTTGGGGGCAGGCCGGGAAGTATCCTTTTAAAGACGGTAATGAAAGGAATGGTATTATTACGTCTATATATCTTGATAACAATGGTGATTTAGGGTATGGTGGAAATGAAAATGAGATTTCTTATCATGTAAAAGACATAAATCAAAGTATTGAAAACATAAAAAATATAATGTATGAACTAGATGAAAATGATAAAGTTTATATTGACACTTCAACTATGGACGATTTTTCAAAGGCTTTGTTAATTGAGAAGAGTGGTTTATCTGATTTTATTACTGATAATCCTGAAAAAGCTTCAATTAAATTATCCGGGCCTATTTGTACACCTGATTCATTTAAACAATTTGTAGAGGAATTAGAACAAAAACAAATTAAATTATTGGCGGAAAGGAAGAGTAATCCCGCTATATAATTAAGGAGCAAAAAATGAAAATGAAATGTTTCTTTGCCTTGATGTTTGCGATAATATTATTACCTATATCTGCAAGTGCGTTAGATGAAGATTATTGTGATAATGCAGTGTACTATGAATATTATAACAAGTTTAACGGTCAAACTTTAAGTAAAGATCTTGTATATGCTATGGGTACAAGAGAGAATAGAGGTATATATAAAAAAGAAATGTTGAATTATTGTGCTACAACTACGGGATATAAAGCTTGTGATATGAGATTTTATGGCAGAGATAGAGATGGTTCTGATAGACTGGACATGAATATGCCGTCATTTCTAATACTCATTAATAACAGGGTTGTGTTTGATGCTTTGGTTAAGGAAGGCGGATATGGTTATTTAATAGATAATGGTATTTATAATATAGAAAATAAAGGCGGTAACGATGAATATTTAACCCCGGCTTTATTGGCCGTGAGAGAAGGCCAAGTGGGAACATTAAAATATTTAATTGGTAAATATAGGGTTAATCTTTTTAAATTGTCAGGTTATTTATATAAAAATCCCAGGAAACCTAAAGATGCCCCAAGAGATGCCAAAAAATTGGCGAAAATGTCTTTAGAAAGGTTTGAGAAACAGGGCAATTATGCTAAAGTTGAATGTATGTTAGCAGTTCAAAGAGTTGTGGATCAGTGGTTTAAGGAGAATGCTAATAATCAAGAGTACTTACAAGATGCCGAAAGATATAATAAAATTATAAAAGAATGGGCTCCTAAGAATATGATTGCCGACAATGATATTCCTTTTGAGTTTACACCGTCCTTGGATATTTTTAAACTTCAAAATATAGAGGAAAATTTTGCTATCAATATTGATAAAAAGATAGATGCCATAATAGAAAAGATTATGCGTGAATTTGATTTGTCTGCTTTTGGCAATCAAGCATAAATATAGTTTTAAATTAAAAAGGACTCCCTCACTTCCGTCGGGGGAGTTCTTTTTATAGTCAAAAAATTATATAATATATATAAAGAAGTAAATCAAATCACCTACGCCTAGAGCGTTATTTTTTTGGATAAAATTATGAATACAAGACAAGATGTAAGAAATGTGGCTATAATCGCACACGTAGACCACGGTAAGACCACTATTGTGGATTCACTTTTAAAATTAGCAGGCCAGTTTAAAGTAAAACAAGACGAAGCACAGGAAACTGTCCTTGACTCTAACCCCCTTGAACGTGAGCGCGGTATAACAATTCTATCAAAATGTACAGCCGTAAATTATAAAGGCTATACGGTTAATATCGTTGACACTCCGGGCCACGCGGATTTTGGTAGTGAAGTGGAACGCGTTTTAAAAATGGTTGACGGTGCTTTGCTTTTGGTTGATGCTGTTGAAGGCCCTATGCCTCAAACACGCTTTGTATTGCGTAAAGCCCTGGCACTTGGTCTTAAACCGATAGTCGTAATAAACAAAATGGACCGCGACCATATAAGGCCTTCCGAAGTTGTTGACGAAGTCTTTGAACTTTTTATGGAACTCGGTGCAAGCGATGCACAACTTGATTTCCCAATTATTTACGCTTCAGGCCGCGCAGGTTGGGCATCAAATGATATGAATACCCCCGGCACAGATATTGCCCCGATTTTTGAAGCGATTTTAAAACATGTTCCTGCCCCTGTTGCAGATGAAACAAAACCTTTGCAAATGCAAGTTACCATGCTTGATTATAATAACTTTTTAGGCGCAGTTGGTATCGGCCGCATTTTAAACGGTGATATTAAACAAGGCCAAATGATTGCCATGCTCAAACAAAACGGTAAAAGGGTTTTGGGTAAAGCAGCAAAAATTGAACGCTTTTTCGGGCTTGGCAAGCAAGAAGTACAAAGTGCAAAAGCCGGCGATATCGTTGCAATCAGCGGTCTTGAAGGGGTGGAAGTCGGCGATACTTTATGCATGGTCGGTGCTGAAGAAGCCTTGCCGCCGCTTGTTATTGATGAGCCGACAATTTCAATGGACTTTTTTGTTAACGATTCCCCTTTTGCCGGGCGCGAAGGTAAATTTTTAACAAGCCGTCATTTAAAAGCGCGCCTTGAAAAAGAGGCCCAAACAAATGTTGGTATGAAGCTTGAACAACTTGAAGGCGAAGGCCGCTTTAAAGTTTACGGGCGCGGCGAACTGCACTTAACAATTTTAATTGAAAATATGCGCCGTGAAGGTTTTGAACTTGCGGTATCAAGCCCGGAAGTTTTGTATAAAGAAGAAAATGGCAAAATTTTAGAACCTATGGAATATCTTATTTTGGATATTTCTTCAGATGTGCAAGGCGCAGTTTTTGAACTTGTAGGTAAGCGCGGTGCCAAACTTGAAAATATGGTAAGCGAAGGCGAAAACCGCTTGCGTCTTGAATATATTATTCCGTCACGCGCTTTAATCGGTTTTAAAAATGAATTTTTAACTTCCACGCGCGGGCTTGGCATTATGCATCACAGTTTTTACGGGTATTACCCCAAAGTTGATGTTCCGCCACTTCGTTCCAACGGTGTTTTAATTGCCAAAGAGCCGGGCGTAACAACTTCTTATGCTTTGAACGCTTTGCAAGATGGCGGCCAAATGTTTTTAGGCCCTGGCGTGCAGGTTTATGAGGGTATGATTATCGGCCAAAATTCACGCGATAATGACCTTGTTGTAAACCCATGCAAAGCAAAACGCATGTCCAATATGCGCAGTAAAGCTGCTGATGACGCTTTAGTTTTAACGCCGCCGCGTATAATGAGTTTGGAACAAGCCATTGAATATATCGCACCTGACGAACTTGTTGAAATTACGCCTACATCTGTGCGCCTTAGAAAGAAAATTTTGAATATCCATGAGCGCCGTAAAGCCTCCCGTAAAGAAGAGGCCGCCGAAGAATAACTCGGCTTTAGGGCAAGTGCTATGATAGATATTTCAGATTTAAGTTATCACATAGGCCTTCGCCCTATTTTTGAGGATGCCTCTTGCTTTATTGCCGACGGTACAAAAACCGGCCTTGTCGGTTTAAACGGTTGCGGTAAAACTACATTGTTTCGCTTAATCCTTGGGCAAATTTACCCGGACGGTGGCAAAATTACAATTAGTTCCGGCACGCAAATTTCAACGGTAGAACAAGAAATTAAAGATACTTCTTTAACTCCGCTAGAATATGTTTTGCAGGCAGATAAACGTCTAAAAGTTTTGTATGATAAACTTACCACCGCTAAATCAGGCGAGGAAATTGCCGAAATTTATGATAGATTAAATAACCTTGGTGCAAATAGTGCGTCGGCGCGTGCAAGTGCAATTTTGGGCGGTCTTGGTTTTTTAGATGAAGAACTTAAAAAGCCCTTAAAAGAACTTTCCGGCGGTTGGCGTGTGCGTGCAAGTTTGGCAGCGGCTTTGTTTGCACCGTCAGATATTTTGCTTTTAGACGAGCCGACAAACCATTTAGATTTGGAAACATCAATTTGGCTTGAAAGCTTTTTGGAGAAAACCGATAAAACCCTCTTTTTAATCAGCCACGACAGAAATCTGCTTAATAAAATTTGCGAAAAAATTATTTTGGTTGATGAGTGTAAACTAAAAACCTACACCGGTAATTATGATACTTATGAACGCACGCGTCACAATCAAACCGAGCAAATTATAAAAGATGCAAAACGCTACGAGGAAACACGCAAGCACTTGCAAAGTTTTGTGGACCGCTTTCGCTATAAAGCCACAAAAGCAAAGCAAGCGCAAAGCCGCTTAAAAATGCTTGAACGTATGGGGAATGCCCCCAAAATTCCGATAGAAAAAAGTGTTCGCTTTTCCTTTCCGGAGCCTGATTTGCTTGATGCTTATTTGTATACTTTAGAAGGGGTTTCCTGCGGTTATAATGACACGCCCGTTTTACAAAATATTGACCTTACTATCGGCGCGGAAGATAAAATTGCTTTACTTGGTGCAAACGGTAACGGTAAAAGTACGCTTGCAAAATTGCTAGCAGGGTTACTGCCTACAATGTCCGGTAAATTAACTTATGCACGCAAAATAAAAGTGGGCTATTTTGCCCAACATCAGACGGAAGTTTTTGACCTTGATAAAACACCTTATGAAGTTGCAAAAGAAAAAATGCCCGAATCAAAAGAGGCAGAGGTCTATACACATCTTGCTTGTTTTGGACTCCAAAAAAATAAAGCGGACACTAAAATCGGCAGCCTTTCCGGGGGGGAAAAGAGTAGACTACTTCTTTCAATAATTACAATCGCGCGCCCAAATATTTTAATTCTAGACGAGCCTACAAACCATTTAGACATAACTTCCCGCCGTGCTTTAAGCGAGGCCTTAAATAATTACAGCGGTGCGGTTATTTTAGTTACGCACGATTTTAATTTGCTTGAGGAAGTTTCCGACCGCCTGATACTTGTAGCAAACGGAACAGTCCAAAATTATGAAGGCGATTTGGAAGATTATAAAAACTTTGTCTTACACGGCGGCGGTGCAAGTGCTGCTCAAAATAAAGCAGACATTAAAAAGGAACGCCGCAGAACTGCAGCAGAACTCCGAGCCCAAGCAGCACCTATAAAAAAACAAATCAAAGAAATTGAGAAAAAACTTGATAAATTAACGACTCAAAAACAAAATATTGAGCAACGTTTAACCACACAATTTAACACAGATTTAAGCATAGAACTTGCTTTTATAAATAAAGAAATTGCTGACCTTGAAAGCAAATGGCTTGAACTTACCACCGAGTTAGAAAATTTAAAATAAAATTTGGGCCTTGACAAATTGGAAAAAACCCTTATACTATAAGTATATCCGCGGAGGCCGTTTCGGGCGGGTGTTGTGTGAGGTGGCAGCGGTGCCCCTACATGACGTTAAGCCCCCTTGAAGATGTTGAGCCGGCGGATTAAAAGGAAATGTGTATAATGACGAAAGTCTATAACTAACTAACCCTCGTGGAATACCGAGGGTTATTTCTTTACATCGTCTTTTTTGCTAATTTTTGTTTTCTAAAATTTAGAGTTTAGAACCGTAGCGCATGAGAGTAATATCGCGCTGCGATGCAGATTTAAGATGATTTTTGATTTTCTTTGCGACGAAGAGTACCGCGAAGAACGTGGAGCGAAGCGACATCTTGGTACTTTAGGAGCAGAAAAATCAAAAAGCACTTAAATATGCAAGCACGTTCCGCGCATTTGTGCATACAATGCGGAATGTGTATACGTAAAATAAAATTTTAATTATTAGATGACATTAAATTCATTAAACTGATAAACAAGTTAATAATATCAAGGTAAATACTGATAGCAAAATTTAAGGCTGTATCCCAATTGTTTGCATCGGCTATTGCTTTGAGTTTGGCAAGGCGGTTAAAATCAAAAAGCAAATAACCCGTAAAAATTAAAACACCCAAACTGGCCATAAACTTTTGCCCGCGTATACGAACGAAAATTCTAATTAAAGAATAAATTATCAAAATTATAAGTGCGATAAATAAAAATTTGCCTAACCACTGAAAATCAAGGCCGCTGTACATAGCAATTAAACCCGTCAAAAAAGTAGTTAAAACCGTCAAAGAAAGTGCTTTTTGCGCGGTATCATTATGTGCGATAAAATAAACACCTAAAGTGAAACCGCTTGATGCCGTAAAAAGTACCATCAATATCATATTTAACGGGAAAGCCGTTCTCACAAACATCAGTACCAAAAAGACAATAATGTTTATTATTATCGCAAAAAGTGAGTATTTTTTTATTGTCGGATAATCTTGCATTTGCAAGGCCCTTCTAAACAAGCGTGCCGCAAACATACAAGCAAGCCACGCAACCGTCAAAGATGCGGTCAATATTATGAAAGTTTTTGACATTAGTGTTGTAAACATATTTACCCCCTAAACTCGGTGTTCCGAGTAATAAAATAATACCAAATTTAGCAGATAAATTGTACAATTTATTTATGACGAAAAGTGAAATTGCAAAAAATTATTTTCTGCAGGGTTATAATTGTGCGCAGGCCGTCTTTTTGGCTTTTGCTAAAGACGAAGGTTTAAGCGAAGATGTTGCCCTTAAAATAGCATCGTCTTTCGGCGGTGGGCTTGGCGCCCAACGTGAAGTTTGCGGTGCCGTAAGCGGTATGTGTATGGCTCTGGGTTTAAAACGCGGTTATAATACTGCCAAAGATTATGCCGCCAAACAAAAACATTATCTTGCAGTGCAAGAAATTTGCGCAGAATTTAAAAAGCAAAACGGTAGCATAATTTGCCGTGAACTTTTGGGGCTTGATAAAAATAATTTACCGCTTAAACCCGAACAACGCACCGGGGAATATTACAAGAAACGCCCTTGTGCGGAACTTGTGACTATGGCCGCGGAAATTTTGGAAAATTATTTGAAAAATAATTAAATAAAAACCCCCGGCTTATATGTCGGGGGTAAATTCTTGATATTTGTTAATACTATTTACCGGCAGCGGCTTCACTCTGAAAACCTTCTAAAACTGATTTTCCCTCTGATGTTTGTAACCACTCTGAGATCCCTTTCCAAAAATTATGTAATTTCCCAACTGATGTTTTTTGGTTATTCATTTCAGAATTATTCTCGTTTTCTTCATCATTTAATTTCTTTTGTATTGCTAAAATTTTTACTACCGGTGTATTTTCATCATAGACTATAGATTTATTTTTTATAGCATAGTCAAATAATTCTTGTAATGTAACTGCTCTACCAAAATATACGAATGGATTATGGCTCAAATTTTGATCTATACTTAGAACATGTTCCGCTATACTGTAATAATTTTCCTGGTTATATTCGGGTAAATTAAGTATTGCATTGGACAAGTTATTAATAACAGTAAAGATTTCTTTGCGAACTGTTTTTTTGCGTTTTGTCCATAATGAAGTATCATCCATTAAGAATATTAGGTCAAGATATGCGTGTAAATAAACTTTGTATGGATCATTTTCATCTTTCACTTGTTGTTCTTGGTACTGGGTATTAACCATATCTTGAATGGAAGTATTTATATCCTTCATTAATTCTTTATCAATTTCATAATTATCAAATTGATATGCTAAAACTTGTGTGGCGGAAAATGCAATTATTGCAAGTGCTGCTATTATACTTGTTCTTTTCATTATTATTCTCCTTTCATCTTTGCGTTATATATACTAATATTATATGAGTTATTTATTCTCTTCACAAGAGAATTAAGGCCTATATCGAAATAGGCCTTTTGGGTATATACTATAAGTTTTTTGTTAATTTTAACTCAAAATTTTAAACCGTTTTTCAAGTGGTTCAAAAGTTTTATCTTGCGGTTTGTTTAAAATTTCACCGAAAGGCATTTGCGCAATAAGTCGCCAAGTGGCAGGAACTTTAAAAGCATTTCGAACATCAGCATCAATTATCGGGTTATAATGTTGCAAACTCGCACCGATCCCAACGCCGGCCAAAGCACACCAAATTGAAAATTGCAACATTCCATTTGCCTGCGCTGCCCATATAGGGAAATTGACGGCATAAGCCGGGTATTGTTTTTGTAAATTTTCGGTTATTAAAAGATCCTCAAAATACAAAATTGTTCCGCTTGCCTTGGCAAAAGTGCCTATTTTCTCTTTAACAGTTGTAAAATTTTCCGGCGGAACTTTTTTGCTTAAAACACTTAAAACAATATCCCAAAGTTTTTTGTGATTCTTATTTTCAAGCAAAATTATGCGTGCGCTTTGGCTGTTAAAAGGTGTTGGCGCAACAAGCAGACAGTCTTTTATAATTTGTGGAACCGGTTTTTGTTTTTCCGCAGATAACGGCCCAAGGTCATAACAAGAACGGCGTTTTTTTATCGTTTCGTTAAATTCCATATTTACCCCCAAATATAACCCTTATAGGTTATATAACCAATATTAAAATTTTTCTTCTCAAATGTCAATAAAAATTTGACAAATATTTTAAAAACTCCTATAATTTAAGCATACAGTGTGCTAACAATACAGCACAGTATTGAAAGGATAGATTATGGCCTATTCCGGCGGAGTTAAATTACAAGACGATATTTCAAAAAAAATCATAGATACCGTTACAAAAATGGTCTATGACGGCGGTGCTGCAAATATCAATGTGCAAACCGTATTGAAAAAGTTAAAAATTACAAACCGCGTTTTTTATAACCGCTTTAAAAATATTGACGAGGTTTTGCTTTCCGTTTCCCAAAACCTTGTGCATAAAATGCGCCAATGTATGTTGCGCCCGTATAATGAAAAAGAAAATTACCATAAATATTTGGTTAGTTTGGCGACGGATGTTTTAGTCAAAACCTATGAAATAAAAAAGGACTTTAGCGACTATATGTTTAATAATGACATCGTCAATGAAAGTAATAAAATTTGGTGGATAGACCACATGATACCGGCTATTGAGTACGGCGTAAAAAACGGTTTTTTAAAGCCTATGAATACCCGTAAAATGGCTTATGCGATTTGGTGTTTTTGCCGCGGTTTTAATGTGGACGCAATAAAAAGCCGCCTGGAACTCAATGAAGCACTCAAAACTTTCACTATGGCTTTCACTTTTTTAATTGATGGGATGACTTTAAATAAGGATACAAGAAAATGATTATTAATTATAAACGCAAAGCACATTATCATGAGACGGATAAAATGGCCGTTGTTCACCATTCAAATTATTTTAGGTGGATGGAAGAAGCCCGCGTTTATTTCCTTGAAAAAATAAATTTACCTTTTACCGTAATGGAAGAAGCAAATATTTTTAGTCCCGTAGTAAATTTTACTTGCAATTATCACTTTCCTGTTTGGTTTGATGATGAATTTGAAGTCCGCGTTAAAGCGGTAAATTACACAGGTGTGCGCGTCAATTTTGAATATGAAATTTTTAATTTAACCAAAAATAAACTTTCCGCAACTGCCGCAAGCGAACATTGTTTTACTTCTAAGGAAGGCAGGCCGATATCTGTTAAGCGTGTAAACCCCGAGATGCATGCATTGTTAGAAAACTGCGTTAAAGATAATTAACTTACCTTACAATTTCAAGCGGGGCGTATTTTAGCATAAAAACGCGTTTTGTGCCATTATTGAATATGACGGTAATTTTTGCCGCCTCGCCGCTACCTGTAATTAAAACAACTTTACCAAGCCCGAAAACACCATGTTTTATCACTGTGCCGATACGCACGCCGCTGCTTGCGTTAACGGGTGCCGGCGTATGTGTTTCTGTAACTGTGGCGGTTTGCGGCGTGGAAGTTTTATAGGGTGTATAACTAAAATTGTCATCATCCTGGTAATTTGCTGCATTATTGTAAGCCGTATTTGTAGTAAAATGGTTATATTTACCGTAGTAATTTCCACCGCGCGGTTTTCCGCGGAAAGCAACTTCTTGCCTTTCGTGTGGTTGATAATATTCTTGTTCCAAAAGTTCGCTGTCGTATAAAAAGCGGGAGGCAAAATTTTCATATGTCTTACCGAAAATGCGGCGCGTTGCGGCGTATGTCATAAACAAATTCTTTTTTGCACGCGTCATTGCAACGTAACACAAGCGGCGTTCTTCTTCAAGTTCATCTTCATCTTTTGAGGAGAGTGGGAACAAACCTTCTTCCAAACCTGTTACAAATACCGTCGGGAATTCAAGGCCTTTTGCAAGGTGTACAGTCATTAAAGTTACTGCACCGCTTTCATTATTTTCACTATCATCCCCTGCGGTGATTAAAGAAATTTCCTGCAAATATCCGCTTAAAGTGGGGGCAATTTCTTCTTTAATACATCTTTCTTCATACTCTTTAACCGCGTTTACAAGTTCGTTTAGGTTGCCGATTCTTTGTGCGGCTTCAGGGTCTTTTTCCATTTCATCTTCAATGCTTTTTTGGTAACCGGAAAGTTCCAAAAGTTTTGTTAATGTTTCGGACGGTGCAAGCATTTCCTTTTCCAAAGTTAAGCCGTCTATTAAATTAACAAATTCTTTTATTCCGCGCAACGCCACAGGTTTTAAACCGTCAATAAAATTTTGGTGCTTTAAAGCGGTCCATAAAGTGATATTATTTTTTTGAGCATATGCCAAAAGTGCGGCAATAGTGGTGTTGCCGATACTTCTGCGCGGCACATTTATCACGCGCAATAAACTTACGCTATCACTTGGATTGACAAGCAGTTTTGCGTATGCCAAAATATCTTTAATTTCCTTTCTGTCATAAAACTTTACTGCGCCGATTAAACGGTAAGGTATTTGGTAGCGCCTAAAAGTGTCTTCAAAATTTCTTGATTGTGCATTCGTGCGGTAAAAAACTGCAATATCATTTAAATTTGCGCCGTCGTCTTCCACCATCATTTGAATTTGATTGGCGACAAAACGTGCTTCCTCGCCTTCCGAGACAAGTTCGCGCACGGTTATCGGCTCTCCACCTTGTTTTGAGGTGTGCAAACTTTTTTCCTTTCTGTTATGATTTTTTTTGATAAGTTTATTTGAGGCATCCAAAATAATTTGCGTGGAGCGGTAATTTTCCTCAAGCGTAATTACTTTTGCATCCTTAAAATCACGTTCAAAATTTAAAATATTTTTAATGTTTGCACCGCGCCAGGAATATATGGACTGGTCCGGATCGCCCACGACGCACAAATTGCGGTGTTTTTGCGCAAGCACAGAAGTTAAAAGATATTGCGTTTTATTTGTGTCCTGGTACTCATCCACTAAAATATATTGGAAAAATTGTTGGTAATATTCGCGCACCGCTTGGTTGTTTTTAAGCAGCAGCACCGTCTTAAAAAGCAAATCCCCGAAATCAAGTGCGAAACTTTCGTCAAGTTTCTTTTGATAGCGTTTATAAACTTCTGCAACCTGAATTTTTTTGTCGTTATTTGAGGCAACTGCCTGCGCTAAAAAATCTTCAACGGAAAGCATTTCATCTTTCGCACGTGAAATTATTGAAACATAATAATTAACTTCCTTTTTTGCATCTTTTACACCCATTTCCTCAAGGCATAGGGATATAACTTTTTTTTGCTCCGTTTCGTCGTAAATAACAAAGTCGCGCACAAGTTTTGCGGCTTCCGCATTTTGCCTTAAGATACGGAGTGCAAAAGAGTGGAAAGTGTATATCCAAACTTGCCCGGCAACGCCGCCAACGAGCATATTTAAACGCTCGCGCATTTCTTTTGCGGCTTTATTTGTAAATGTTACCGCCAAAATTTTATAGGGTGGCATACCGTCTTGTATAAGTTTTGCGATCTTGCAAGTTAATGTCTTTGTCTTACCCGTTCCGGCACCTGCAATAATAAGGCATGGGCCGCCGTTGTAATTAACCGCTTCAAGTTGCGCCGGGTTTAAAGTTGATAAAAAATCTTGGTTCATTTAAGCACTAACTCCACAAATGTTTCAATATGTTTTGTGTTTGGGAAGAAGTCAAAACACTCCGCATTTTTGACGGTATAATTTTTGGTTAAGACTTCTAAATTTTCCGCTAAAGTTTTGGGGTTACAGGAAATATATAAAATGTTTTTAACACCGCAATTTGCCAACTTTTCACATGCTTTTGGATGCACGCCTGCACGGGCTGGGTCCAAAATAACAAGTGAATTATTTGCTTGAATATTATTTTCGGTTAAAAAGTCCTCAGTCGTTTGGCAGTAAAATTCCACATTTTTTATATTGTTTAACTCTGCATTTTTTTTGCCGTTTTCCACTGCTTCGGGTACACATTCCACACAAAAAGATTTTTCCACTAAATCCGCATTTGTTAAAGAAAAACTACCTGCACCGCCGTAAAAATCATATAAGATTTTGGGTTTAATTTCGGCAACTTTACTCCGTACTTTTTGGTACATCAAATTTGCGGTTTTTGTGTTTGTTTGAAAAAACGATTGCGGCGAAATTTCAAAAACAATTTCCTTTTTGCCGTCTAGTATTATTGCTTCTTGCATAGTATTTGCACCGCTTAAGACGCGGACATCTTTAATGCCGCTTGCGTCACTCATGCCGTCATTTATGGCAGTTAAAACGCTAAAACTGGGGTAAATTTGATTGCAAATTTCCGTTAGACCGTCACTATCAAAAGGCGTGGTGGAAATAAAAACAAGCATACCGCCTTTTTTATTAAAACTTTGCCTGATCATCAAAGTTCGCAAAATGCCTGTATGTTTGCGTTGGTCGTAAAAACTCAAATTTTTTGTTTTGGCCCAAAGCATAATTTTGTAAACAAACCATGGTAAATTTTCATTAAAAATAAGGCAATCGGTTAAATTTACCGCCCTATCCCAGCGCCCCATTTGGCGGAAACCGAGGACATCTTCAAACTCAAGCGGCACGCTTTTATCGCGTTTAATCTTTTTATTTTGAGGCTCTTTGTGAATGGGTTGATGTGTAAAACTGAGTTCAATTTTATTTCGGTAAAATTTATTTAATGCAGTTGGCGTAACTTTAATTTCGCCTGCAAAATAAGGCGCAAGCAAAGCAGAAACGGCGGCAACTTTTTGTTTAAGTTGCTTCTCATAAGGCACTTTGATTAAAGCACAACCGCCGCACAAAGCGGCATTTTTACACATTAAATTTGAAGACACAAACATCCCCGTCTTTTACAATATAATCGCGCCCTTCTTGGCGGATAAGGCCCTTTTCTTTTAATATCTTTTCGGACTTATATTCCAAAATATCTTTAACGTCATACACTTCCGCGCAAATAAAACCGCGCTCAATATCTGAGTGTATTTTGCCTGCCGCCTTCGGTGCAGGGCAACCGATGGGGATTAGCCAAGAGCGCACTTCAACTTCCGGCCCGGCGGTAAAAAATGTGCACATATTTAAAAGGTTCATACCTGCGCGGACAATTTTTTCAAGCCCCGTATATTCGGTGCCGAGGTCCTGCAAGAACATTTGTTTTTCATCGTCGGGGAGTTCGGCAATTTCCGCTTCAAGTTTAACGCAAAGTTCCACAAAACCCGCGCCGCAACTTTTTGCGTAATCGGCAACTTTTTGGGCATTTTCTTTATTTGGTGTTTCGGAATTATTACCAACAAATAAAACGGGCTTTAAGGTTAAAAGTTGCAAATCAACTTTTTCTTCTTCATCTAAATTTAGGCTGCTTGCAGGTTTACCGTCCGCTAAACATTTTTGAAGTTTTTTAAGTACTTCAAGTTTTGCTTTTGCGGCTTTATCGCCCGATTTTGCGGCACTTTCTTGTTTTGGTAGCATTTTTTCCACACTTTCCAAATCGGCAAGCATAAGTTCTGTTTGAATAATATCTATATCACGCAAGGGATCAATACTGCCGGCAACGTGGGTAATATTTTCATTTTCAAACAAGCGGACTACGTGTATTATTGCATCTACTTCCCTAATATTTGCCAAAAATTTATTGCCAAGGCCCTCACCTTTGCTTGCACCTTTGACGATACCTGCAATATCCACAAAGCGGATAAAGGCAGCAGTTTTCTTTGGCGGTTTAAAAATGTCAAAAAGTGCATCCAATCTTTTGTCCGGTATCGGCACGACGCCGACATTCGGTTCAATAGTGGTAAAAGGGTAATTTGACGCCTGTGCGCCTGCTTGTGTTAATGCGTTAAATAGGGATGATTTGCCGACATTTGGCAACCCCACAATTCCGATATCCATAAATTTATTTCCTTAAATTAAAGTTTTAGAGTGTGGAACTACTTATATATATTTTACTAAATTTAGAGGATACTAATTTTGAAATAAATATCCCCCGTTTTTGTTCCGGGGGATATTTAAGGAGGAGGTTATTTATTGTGGGAGTTCCCATGCTGGTTTATACAACACATTTTCTTCAAATGCTTTCATCATTTCTTCTTGGAATTTCTTTTGTTCTTCAACTTTTACCTCTTCCGGTTTAACTAATTCCATAATTTCTTTTGTAATCTTCATATCTTTTGTACGCAATCTTATATCGCTATCTGTAACAATTTTACCTTTAGATTTTTTATCAATTAATTCATCATATTCTTTCTTATATTTGTTATATATATGTTTTGCATCATAATAAATTCCTTTATTCTTTTTAGCTCCCGCATCTAAAAGAATTTTAACAGTACTGAGGTCTGAATGGTAGACAGCGAACCATAAGGCTGTATTCCCATTTGCATTAACATCTGCACCTTTTTCAATCAAAGTGTTAATGATATCAATGTATCTAGATTGAAGAAAGTAGTAGCTACGGTCAGCTATTGTGTAAATTAATGCTGTAAAGCCATTGTTAGCTGTTGCATTAACATCTGCCTTGTTTTTCTCGTTTGTTAAAGTTTTAACAACTTTGGAATAATTATTCATTGCGGCATACATTAAAGGTGTAAAACCAGCGGAATTTTTTGCATTTACGTCAACACCTAAATGTATCAATTTCTCTGCTACTGCACTTTTTTTACTATCATAAATTTTCAAGAGTGGCCTATCTGTATCTCCGCAAAATGTTTCAGCAATTGGGTCTTTAAGCAATAAGTGTAATAGATTGTTGCGATATCTATCCGTCATTAAGACATCGGCACCTTCTGCAATTGCCTTATCTATATCTCTTTCGTTAGCTTGATAAACTGCTTCAAGCAATTTTTCATTTGCTGTTTTTGTGTCTTGAGCAAAAAGCGGTGTTACCGCCAAAGCACCCATAACAAAAGCTGTAATGAGTGCAAGTATTGTTTTCTTTTTCATAAATACCTCCTATATTATGTACTCTTCCCTAATATCTTATTGGTTTTATACAAACAAAACAAGGGTATTTGGACCTATGTAAAATGTGTAAAAGGACCTATATTAAAATAGGACCTTTGGCCCTTTTCTTGTAAAATTTCCTTTCTTCTTAAATGCTAAAATATATGTATGCACGAATTTAAGTTAATGTTCCGGGCATTCAAGTACCGGAATTTTCGTCTATTTTTCCCCGGGCTTGCGGTGTCTCAAATCGGAATTTGGATACAAAATATCGCTATTGCTTGGCTTGTTTACGATATAACCAAATCGCCTTTTGCGATGGGTACAATTATGTGTTTTGCCGCCGCACCACTTTTTATAATCACACCTTTTGCAGGCGTAATTGTTGATAAATTTAACCGCCAAAAATTGCTTTTAATGGTGCAAGTTTTATTTGCTTTGCAGGCACTTTTAATCACACTTTTTACAGTTACCGGGAATATAAAAATTTGGTCTATTGTCGTATGTGGCTTGTTTTTAAACATTATTGCGGCAATAGATGCACCTTTAAGGCAGTCCACTTTTGTTTTGCTTGTAGATGATATTAAAGATTTGCCAAATGCAATTTCCTTAAACTCCGCCTGTTTTAATTTGGCGCGTTTTATCGGGCCTGCTATCGGCGGTATGCTGATTGCTTATACAAATATTACAATTTGCTTTTTTATAAACTTTTTGCTGATACTGCCAAATATTTATTTAGTTTCCAAAATGCAAATTACAGACGAAAAGCCGGAAGAAGTTAAAAATGACAGTATGTTCCACAGTTTAAAAACCGGGTTCAGTTATGTTATAAAACATCATCAAATTTCACTGCTGCAACTTTATTTTGCGATTTTTTGTTTGCTAATGCTTGCTTACCCGATGCTTATGCCGGTTTATGTCAGTAAAGTGTTAAACGGAAACGCCGATACTTTAGGCTTTGTTTTGGGGGCGGTGGGTGTTGGATCTTTGCTTGCATCTTTATTGCTTGCCACAAAAACAAGTGTTAATTGGATGCGCCGCATTTTGTTTGGCGGATGTGCTACAATTTGCCTTGCATATATTTTTATGAGTATGTTCCATAGTGTTACTTTGACTTTGATTTTAATGTTTTTTGCCGGGCTTGGAATGTCAAGTTTTACATCTACGGAGAATATGCTTTTGCAGTCGGTTATTGCAAATTCAAAACGCGGGCGCGTGATGAGCATTAACAGTTTATGTTATGCCGGCACAAACTCATTCAGCAGCTTTTTTGCCGGTTCTTTAGCAGGGGCAGTCGGCGTTGCAAATACTTTTTTGATTTTAGGTACTTTGATGCTGATTATTGCCTGCATAATAAGTTATAAACTTTCCAAATACGATTACCACATTAAAATTAGGTAGTTTTGGTAATAAAAAAAACGTCTCGTACGGGATTTGAACCCGTGATCTCCGCCTTGAGAGGGCGGCGTCCTGGACCACTAGACGAACGAGACATTTACAAATCTTCTAACTTCCAATATATATTTTATCAAATATTGAGCGTAGTGTGGTAAAGTGCTTGAAAGAGCATTATAAAAACGCTATAATTAAGTAGGAAATAATACAATTGGTAAGAAGAATATTTGCCGAAAATATGGGGAAATTTGTTTTGTTTCCAATGAAAATAATTTCAAAAAATAAGGAGAAAATATGACAGCATTAATTATAGGGCTTTTGGCTGCTATTGGTATCGGTGGTGGCGTGGCGATTGCGAATAATAGTGGAGGGCATAGCGGCGGTAATTCTGCTATAGTAGAACCTGTTAACCCAGCTGCAAATTTAAACCCGAATTATGAATTAATAAGCGCTTTGACAGGTGAAGAATATAACATTACTGCTGCTACGGAAGGAAGTTTATTGAAAAATTATTATGATGAAGGTGGTGCCGGGCCTGTAGAATCAGGTAACAGGGGTGCAGAAGAAAGGCATAATAATACCCGTGTGAGTTCATTATTAGACGGTTATAATCCCAGTAATGTTTATCGGCTTAATGGCGGTGATCTAATTGAAGATGGACAGTTAACGGAAGATATTACCACCTATAGTGGGGAAGATATAACCATAAAATTAAATTTGCGTGCAGGGGTAGATAAAATAGGCATTACTACTTGGAAAGCGGATGAGGGTGGTGGTTCAGAGGAAAATTCCTTTTATTTAACATCTGCAAATGTCGGAACACATCATACATCAGAGCATTATAATTCATTTGAACACGAAGATGATCCGGTGCTATTACCTAACGGCAACACTTTACACCATTATACAGCAGTTCATTTGGGTGGTTCTAAATTAGGCCTTTCTACGGCAGATTTTGGACGTTGGGAAGAAACAAGTTGGCAGACGGATTCATTAGGAAATATAATTGGTGAGGAAGATGTCCGCTATCAGACATTTATGTTATATGACGATACCTATTCTTACCAAGGTGTATATACTGGTCCTAATGCATTAGATAATATTCCTTTGCAAGGCTGGGCTATTGCAGATGTAGCACGTAATTATGATGGATCGCCAAGGGATAATAATCTATACACAGGAACTATTTATTTTAATTTGAATTTAGCAAATAATACACTTACAGGAAATGTTGCTATGCCTGATTTACCTTCTAATTACAGCTTTAATTTTGTAGGAGATATCATAGGCAGTATTATTCGTATTGACGGTACTGGTTGGCAAGGAGAGTGGCCGGAAGAGGGTGTTTCCCGCGGAGGTATGGGTAAATTACTCGTGGGTAAAGACGGCCTTGAAATCGTTGGTAATATGGGCCCGCAAATATATAATCCTACGGATGAATATATACAGCATCAAATGCAAGAATGGGGAGTTGAAACATTGGATTCGGAGCAATTACGTTCACTTTTTGAACAGGGAAAAGTTGATTACACATTTGGTGCAAAAGAAGTTATCAATCAGTAATTTTTAAAGGGGCTTTCTTAATTTTGGAAAGCCCCTATTTTTATGCGTAAATCAGCAATTTTTACTGTAATATTATTTATAGCGTTGAATGCTTTTACTTATGATTTATCGCAAGTAAATTATTTTTTATCGCAGGGTGATTATAAATCTGCTAAAACTTCTTTAGCTGAGGAATATCTTAAAGCCACGACTCAAAAAGAGCAACAGGATTTAGAATTTGTAGCTGCACAAATCTTCATGCAGGAAAAGAACTATAAACAAGCTGCCGATATTTATCGTAAAATGTTAGTTAAAAACCCGTCTTTAACGCGTGTTCGTCTTGAGCTTGGGTATGCATATTTTATGCTAAAAGAAGATGATAAAGCGCGTTATAATTTGCGTTTGATATTATCGGATAAAACCCTTCCTATAAAAGTTCGCCAACATATACTAAATTTATTGGATATAATCAGAAGGCGTAAATCTTGGAGTTTATATGTAAGTATTGGCCTTGCCCCAGACAGTAATGTTAATATGGTATCAGGTAGGACAATGAGTTGTATTAATTTTATGGGTATGCCGATTTGCCATGAATTAGATAGCACCGAAATGGATATAGGGTTTCAAGGTTTCGGTAGCTTAGAATATATATATAAATTCAGTGATAAATGGGGCATTAAAAGCCGTTTAACCCTGGATGCTATAGATTATAAAGATGACACTTATTCTAAGTCGGA
>JAZRHA010000049.1:0-19051 GCA_045644515.1 Elusimicrobiaceae bacterium
GGAAAATATTATCTAGTTATAGCTCAATCTATGGACATTATCACCAATATATATCTTTTTCCTATCAAAGTAGTTTAGATACAGAATTATTATTAACACAAAGATATCTTACTGAGGATACAAAACTGTTTTTGGAAAAAAGCAACTCAATAATGAAATTATTCCCTGAAAAACTTTTTCACTACGATCATTTAGATATGTATAGAGATCCATATAATGGAAAAATTTCCTCAATTAAACATAGAAAATATTTTAAAATTGATGGAGATAGAGCTGTTTCCATATATGAAAAAGACTTTTCTCAAGTAAAATTAGGGTTGATAAAAATAAAAGACGACATAGATGAAATGAAACGAGTTTTCCGATTCACTGAAAAAGCAAAAGCCGAACTTCTTAGGCAAACATATACTCCTAAATATATTATGATGTATGCTTTTAAGAGAGGAATGTTACCTGAAGAACAGGCCTGTATAAAATTAACACTTGAAGCAATGGATGCCAGCATCCCTGTTAACGTTTTAGCCAAAAATATAATGGCATACTTAAAGGAATTCGGATCTAAGGTTAGAAATGTTAAATATTATAATATTGCAGCGTTTAATGATCAGTTAACAAAATTATGTCTTGCCAAACGCAGAGAATATGTAGAAGAATTAACTGATTTAACAAGAACAAGAGGTACTGCAAATTTTATAAAGGACTTTGAAAAACTTGACAGTCCTTCAAAAAAATATGTAGGAAAAAATATAACAAGAGGTTTTTTCCCTGTGGCTGCACTTGCAACAATAATTACCGTTTACACTATTGTCAGTGCTAATGCTGAAAACCATTTTAACAGTGCAACCAAATCACAAAGAGAATTGGCGGAAATCGGCAAAAAAATTGAAAACGGTATAGCAGATAGGGCGGAAAAATGGATTTTCTTTACAAATCCTATTTCTGAAAAGTTTGTGGAAACGGACCCTGTTTATACCTTGAATTTTGTTAAATTGGCTTCTGATGCCTATCAAGCGGAAGAATTATTAAAAGAAATGAAAGCCGCAGAAACCAAGCAACAAAAACAAGATGTAGAAAATACATTTATGGACAGTTACCAAAAGACAAGCGATAGATTAGCAAAAGACCCGCAACTTGGTAATTTATAAGAAATTTATTTGCAACAAAAACGCCCCCGTGTTTACTTAGTGCACGAGGGTATTTATTTATAAGTTTCTTTTAAGCCGGCGTCTAAAGAAAGGAATTTTTGACCTGTTAAATTTGCCCACTTTTTTGAAGAACAGGCCCAATGACCGGGGGCAAGGCCCTCGGCCACTTTATCATAATTTAAGGCAGGAACGGTGTGGGTAATTTTGGCAACAAACCCATAGCAAAAGCCTGCGAATTTGAGCAAAAAAGGCGGTAAATTTAAAATTATCGGTTTTTTTACAGCCATAGCAAAAGCAAGTTTTTGAATAAAATCTTCCCATGTATAAATTGCTTGTTCGGAGATAAAAAAAGTTTCGTTTTTAGTTTTTTCGTTTGTTACCGCTAAAATTAAAGCCTCCACTAAATCACCGACATATACAAAACTGAAATACATATCTTTTTTTGACGGGTTTACCATTAGGCCCCGTTTAACCCAAGCGGAAATTTTTGATACACCTGCCTCCGCACCGCCGTAAACTGTGGGTGCGCGCAAAATGGTATAAGTTATTTGAGGGGGGAGTTTTTTTACTTCGTTTTCTCCCATAAGTTTGGTTTTGCCGTAATCTGAAACAGGCGCGCAGGGATAAGTTTCATTAATTAAATTTTCAGTATTTTTTGACGGGCCGGCTGCTGCCAAAGAAGACTGATAAACAAAATGTTTTACGGTTTTTGTACGCTTTGCCGCTTCTACTAAATTTGCGGTTAATATGGAATTTCCTGCCTCAAATTCATGTTTGTTATTTGCAAATAAAACGGCGGCTAAATGGAAAATTACGTCAGCACCCTCTAGATTTTCTGTTAAATCATCAATATCAAAATAATTTACTTTTACTGTTTTTATTTGGCCTGAATTTTTGTTACTACGCGAAAATACTATTACTTCCCACCCCTTATCAACAAGGGCTTTGGCGAGACGTTTACCCACAAAACCGCTACCGCCTGTGATAACTGCTTTCATTAATCTTTATGTTCCTTCATAATAAGAGTTTTAACTTGGTTAATATCTACAGATATTTCACCTATATTTTGTTGTAATTCTTCTAAATTTTTTTCTTTGTTTGTAAATTTTAAATTTCTAACACCTTTATTTATATCTTGTTTAGTGGGATAAATACCTTTTTTAAGATACATAAATGGTGTTTTACCATTAATTAAAGGAAAAATATTTAATAAAATATATAAAAATCCGACTATTAAAGCCATATCGAATAAAGAGTTGAAAATATAGTTTTTTCCAAGATGTATGGCCTTTGTTATTAGGGTTAATATAAGCATGATGAAAAACGCAACTACTGCCCAAGTAAACATGACAGTTAATGCACCTCTGGCATGGTTAGGATAACAAATTATTACTATAAAGCAACACAAAATAATTAAAAATGTTCGCCATAAAATTAGCATATTAGACCTCCTGTCTAAATTCTACGGTTACCGTTAGAATTTCTTTTCCGAAATCTTTAGGTAACGGAGGGTAAGGATCAGAATTCTTTACAGCACTCATAGCAGCGTAATCATATGCATCATCCCCTGAACTTTTTTCAATTTGTACTTGATAAACAGCGCCGTTTTTATCTATATTGAAAGATACCGAAGCAGTTAAACCATTATCATTTTTCGGCTTTGTTTTTTGCCAGGCATTCCATAAAGCATTGCGTACTTGCGTTATGTACCAAGGGTATGGGAAATTAGTAAAGCTTGCTTGCACGGTTCTTTCTGCCCCACCTTGACCCGCTGTAGATAAGGAATGTAAAGAAGAAACATCTAAATTATCTGTTTCAACTTGATTTAAGACACTAGGTTTCGATAAATTAATTTTCTTTTTTTCTTTCTTTTGTGTTTTTGTAGAAATCTGTGTTTTTGAATTATATTCTTTAGTAGTGGTTTTTGCCTTCGTTTCTGTTTTTATTTCGCTCTTGGCTTCTTCTTTTTTTACTTCTTTTGGTTGTTCCTCTTTGATATTTTCTTTGATTTTGCTGTTTCCGGCCGGCCCTTGTTGTTGTGGGGCGCCATATCTCATGGCTTCAGTGTTTTGGCCGATAAAATCAATAGTGTACATTGCTTTTTCTTTTCGCTTTATCGGGCTTGAAGCAATACAAAAAACGAGCAAGCAAAAAAGCACAAAATGTACGGCCAGAGAATAAAGAAGTGCTAAATTCATAAATATTATTTGTTTATAACACCAATACCAAGTTTTGCCGCACCAAGTTTTTTTGCTACGTCAAAAACTTGTACGACTTTTTCTATAGGGACAGTTTTATCAGCTTGTACTAAAATTGTTTTTTCTTGTGCTTTGCCAAGATGCAAAATTAATTCTTCTTCCAGTTTGCTTATATTAGTATTTCGGCTCTGTACCATAATCTGCCCATTTTTTAAAATTTCCACTTTGATTAGATTATCTTCACTCACTGTATTTACTGCTTTTGCCGAAGGTAAATCGACATTAAGCTGGGATTGCACTATAAACGGGGTCATAACCATAAAAATAATAAGCAAAATTAAGGTTATGTCAATAAAAGGAACCATATTTATTTCGCCCATCAATCCCCTGGTTTGAAGACGGTGCTTTTTCATTTAATAACCTCGTAAATTTGTTTTTTTATATTTTTAGATGACTTAGTATTTTCATTAGTTTTTACGGAAATAAGTTCTTGGGCCAAATATTCCATATCCTTAGTAAAAAAGTTTACTTTGCTGAGGAAATAATTATATGCAATCAAAGCCGGAACTGCCACAAATAAACCTGCTGCTGTGTTAATAAGAGCTTCCGAAATACCTTTTGCCACTACTGAAGCCCCTGCACCGCTTGCAAGAGATAAATCTGAAAATGCACGCATAACACCTAAAACAGTACCAAATAATCCGATAAAAGGTGTTGTGCTGGCAAGTGTTGCCAAAGCAGAAAGTTTACGTGAAAGTTGAGCAGCTTCCCAATCAATAATTGTATTTGCGACTTCATTTAATTCCGACAAATTTGTTTTATCTGACTTAAGTATATTTAAAGTTAAACGAGATGCCGGCGTTGAGGAATAACCTTTAACACGGCAAGCATCAAAAATTTTGGGGCTTATACCGTCTGTGCTGATTGTTTTCCTCACAAAAGTCATAAGTTTACGCGATTTGTTTATTGTCTTTCTATATTTAATAAATCTTTCAATCATCAAAGAAAGAGAATAAACAGATAAACATAACAGAAGTACTAATACCACACCTCCTGCCTTAAAAAGTTCTTGTACACTACCTACTTGTGAAAAGTCCATAAGACCTCCTATAAAATTTTACAAAAAATTAAAATCCATAAAATTAAGTTTGCGCATATACCCGCTAAAACATCATCTAGAACTATTTCAGCACCTTTTAAACAATATTTCTTACGTGTTTCTTCAGGTAATTTTGCAGCAATATTTTCTGCTCTTTTGATAAAAGCAAGTTTTGTTGTGTCAAATATGCGAAATAAAATTAAAGCCAAAACAGCTATTTTTAAAGAGTAAGGTAAAAATGCCGCTGCAACAAAAAAACCTGCAACTTCATCAATGACGATTTTCGGATTATCCTCAACCCCTTCAAATTGTACCTTTTGGGAGACATATATTGCAAATAGAATTATCCCCATAAGTAAAAAGAAGTAAGCCCAAAAAGACATGGGGCTAAGTAATAGATAAATTAAAAATGCTTCAATAGAGCCAAGCAAGCCTGCCCCGGTATTTTTTTGATTTTTTAAAATGGCCGTAGGTAAATAACTTATAAAAGCCCCGCTTGCAAAAAATTTTAAAGCACTTTGTTTCATAATTATTTTATTGGCAAACTCCAAGATTCTTTCAAAAGTGTCCAATTATTTTTTAAATAGGTTATGGCACTTAAACAAGTAACTGCAGCAGCAATAATCGTCGTAGGAAAAGGTAAAACGGATAATATATTACTTGTTAAGGTTAAATTTTGCCTTAAAGTTCCCTTCGTTAAAGGTATGCAAAAATAAATATCTGCAATAACGAAAATAAGGCCAATTGCTATAAGCTGTACAGTCGTTTTAAATTTGCCCCAACGTTCTGCTGCTAAAACTTTATTGTTTAATGCGGCCAAAACGCGTAAGGTTGAAACCATAAGTTCCCTTAGAATAATTAAGAATACAGCCCATACCGGAACATGCAAAAAATGTAAATCGGTAAAAGCGAAAAATGCCGCACCAACTAAGATTTTATCAACAAAAGGATCGACTATTGCCCCAAAGGGGGTATAAGTATTTGTTGCACGAGCAACACGGCCGTCAACCCAATCGGTACATGCTGCAAAGCCATATATAAAAGAAGCTATGATAACTAGTAAAGGTTTTTGTGTTACCATCATAAAAAACATTATGATAGCAAGTAAAGCCCTTGTTAAAGTTATTTTATTTGCAAGTGTCATGGCTTTTTTCATTTAAAAATCTCCTCTTTTAAATTAATATTTATCTTTGTATTTTGTAAAACCGTTTTTGAATTTACGCCTTCACTAAGTAAATTAATTTCTTTTGGAAAATAAGTCTTTTTATCAAGTGAAAAAGTTAAATTATAGGGATTTCCTTCTTTGGGAGTTAGAACCAGCAAGTATCCTTGTTCTTGGCTTTCAAAAGATGATACGTTATGACTTTCTAAAATTTTTGCATAATTACCGAAGTCAAACAGTGATTTATTTTGTTGCGCTGCTTGCCATTCTTCCCAAAGCATTTGTGTAATCAAATTACTTTTTGCATCAAAAATATTTATAATTTTCTTATCGGTTAAAGCATATTGTGTTAGTTTGTCTTCTTCTAAGGTTTCTAAGCGGAGTATTTGCCCCATTTTAAGCAAATGGCCTTCGCTTTTTGAAATTAAAGTACCTTCAAAGGATGTTTCCTGAATATAAAGAGTATCCAAGGTTTTTAAATTTTTATCCCAGGAAATAAATTTCTGTATAACTTCTTTTTGTGTTAACGGTTTCGTTTTTTGTACTGCACCGGCAAACAATGCGGTGCTTAAGCATAAAGTTAAAGATGTTATAAGAATATTTTTTATATTAAACATTAAAATTCCTCTTCCGGCTGTTGTTGTTTTTGTTTTAATTCATTTAATGCCGATTCAATTAAATCAAAATGTATTTCCCATCTGTTAGAACCTTCCGGTTTAGTAATAAAACCTTTCATTTCAAGTACGCTTAAAATATTTGTTGCACGCGCGGAAGATCCAAAATGTGCTTTAAGTAAATCTTGGGACACGCGGCGCCTTTCCAAAATTAAAGTTAAAGCGGAAATAATTTCTTCAGCGGAAGATCCTAAGCCCTCTGTTCCTTGATTCGGGTTAGTTTCCGGTTTAATTTGAATTGGGTAATCAGGCCCGCCTTGCGCACGCCAAAAATCGGTTAATTTTGAAATTTCTTCTTCTGATATATATGAACCTTGTATACGTTTTGGTTTAGGATCAGATATACCTAAATAAAGCATATCACCTTTACCAAGCAAGGCATCTGCGCCGTTTGAATCAAGTACTACGCGGGAGTCAATTTTTGAAGCAACCTGTAAAGCGATTCTTGATGGTAAATTAGCTTTAATAACACCGGTAATAACATTTGTTGAAGGGCGTTGGGTACATAAAATTAAGTGTATACCAAGCGCACGGCCCATCTGGGTGAGGCGCTGAACGGAATCTTCAATAGCAGCTTTGGTTTGCAACATTAAATCAGCCATTTCATCAATTATTACGATGATAAAGAACATTTTTTCTTCATTGTGTTCAGCAGCCCATTTATTGTAACCTTCAATATTTTTGACTTTTGCAATTTCAAAAATTTTCATGCGCTTTTCCATAACTTTAACGAGCGCTTGTAAAGACTTTACTGCCCCGTTTGCATCTTTAATAATATCTGCATCCTCACAAGGTACTTTAGGGTCATATAAATGCGGTATGCCTTCGTAGAAAGTGAGTTCTACGCGTTTTGGGTCAACAAGCATAAGTTTAATTTCATCAGGTTTTGCACGATATAACAAAGAGGCAATCATAGTATGCACGCAAATACTTTTACCGGAGTTTGTTGCACCGGCAACGAGTAAATGCGGCATCTTTTCAATAACAGAAGTTGCCGGGGTACCGTCGGCGTATCTACCTAAAACAACAGTTGTTTTGTATTTTGAATTAATAAAAGAAGCATCTTGTAAGATTTCACGGACTGTTACCATTATTGGCTTTTCGTTAGGTATTTCAAAACCAATAGCATCTTTACCGGGTATTGGTGCTTCAACACGAATACCGCGTGCCTTCATTGCTAGGGCAATATCATTAGAAATTGAAACAATGGAACTTATTTTAACGCCGGCATCGGGTTTAATCTCATAACGTGTAATAACCGGCCCTGGGGCAACACCGGTAACTGTGGCATGAATATCAAAGTTTTTTAAAGTGGTTTCAAGCAAATTTGTTGCTTTTGCGATTTCGGCATCACTAGGACCGCATAAATTGTTTTCTTCCGGCGCACGAAGTAAATCAAGGGGGGGTAAAGTATATTCAGTTGTTTTTCTGTCTTCATCATTTTCTTCTGATATTTCTTCTTCTTGAGGTTTTTCTTTAACTCTTTGTGGTGTTTTTATCATTTCAGCAGTTGCGCGCATAATTTTTGGCGGAGCTTTTTTGATAGGTTCCGGTTCGGGCGTTTGTTCCTCATCTTCTTCTGAATTTTCTTCTTGTTTTTCTTCTTCTTTACGGTCAGAAATTTTTTGTCTGAGGTCTGCCTTTGCCTGATCCCAGGCAGTATAATCTTCTTTAATCAAGCTCCAACATTTGATTAAAGTTTCCTTCCAAGGTATCGCGACCAAAACATGTATACCTAAAAAAGTACAAGCAATAGCAATAATTATTGCGCCGCTTTTTCCGGCAACGCCGGAGAGATGATTAAAGAAAAAATCCCCAATAAGGCCACCTGTTAGAGAACTTTGCGTAAAATTGGCTTTTAAAAATGCTATCAAGATAGAAAATCCTGATAATGCCAAGCTCATACCAAAAAGTAAAGTAAAGAATGCTAAGGTTTTACATTTTATTGCACGGTACAACCAATAAAGTAAAAATAAAGGCAATAAATATACTGCGGTACCAAGTATATTTCTTAAAAGATTATAAACGTATTTTCCAGCCGGGCCGGAATTGCTTGTACTGCCCCATAAAATCCAAGTGAGCCACAAAAAGACTGCGGCACAAAGTACCAAAACCAAGATTTTGAAAAATGAATTGCTGCCTTGGTTACCTTTATTTTTTGCTTTTTTATGGATCGTCCGCCTCATTTCACACACCGGGGGCTTTTTTAAGCATTTATTTTTGTTATTTTATAATTAAGGCCGTCGGGTTCAATAACTACTTTGTTTTGATTTTCCAAAGAACCTAAAGCCAAATATAAAAGTGAACTGGAAATATTTAAACTTACCTTGATTTGCCAGGAAGTTAAACTTTCTTTATCTTTAAGTAATTCTAAAATTTTTGATGATGTTGCTGTAATATTTTCTTTAAAAGGCATAAATTCTCCTATATTTTCTCAACGCCAAAAAGCATATCGCCCGGTTTTACGGGTTGGCCATTATCTATTAAAACTTTTGTAATGACGCAATCAAAAGGTGCTTTAACTTCATTGAATACTTTCATAGCTTCAATCAAGCAGATGGGAGTTCCGGCTTTAACTTTATCGCCTTCCCTTATAAAAGGTGGTGCACTTGGTGAAGCGCCCCTAAAAAATATACCTTGCAGAGGGGATTTGACTGTGGCCCCGTAAACTGGTATTTCTTTTTTGGTTTCTTCTTTTGCCTGAAAGGAAAAATTGTTTAAAGTCCCCTCTACACTTTGCGCCATTCCGGCACGTACTAATTTGACATGTGTGCCTTTGTTTGCATAATCTAAGGAAGATAATTTATTGTCTTCCATAAATTTATAGAGCTGCTTAACTTCATCAAGCACTGTTAAATTTTTAGCCTTGGTTTTGGCTGTAACACTTTTTGTTTTCATATAAACCTCTTATAAAAACATTTTAGCAAATTAAACGGGATATGTGAATTATATTTTCCAAGCAATAAGCAAAAAATATCCCCCGTATAAGCAGGGGGATGTTTTAAACCATATGAACATTAGTCCTGTTTACTGGGTAAAGCACAGAAAATAAGTAACATAACAAAAGCAACGAAATTAACGAGGCCAAGAAGTGCAAATAACAAGTTGGTAGGTATAATGTTTATCATCGCATAAATATACAGGATAATGGAAAAGAAACCTAATCTGTAATCAAATCCGGAATCTCTTACTCTGCGTACTGTTATTGCTATACAAGGTATCATAGAGCCTAATGTTATGATAAGTGCGAGCATGATTCCTATTGTCTTTGATTGAATAGATATTAATGCTGCGGCTAAATAACATACAAGTAAGCATAAAATAAACCGCCAAAATTGAGTGCGGGTTGCTGTGCCACTAAAATCAGTATAGTGATTTTTTAAAGCATCTACAAAATTATTCAAAACGTTTTTTATGTATTCATACATACATTTTTTCCTTAGTGAAACTGTTACATCAACATTATATATTAAAAATTTCTATGTATCAATAAAATTTTATAAAATTTACCTTATAGTGTATTATCTTTGACAAGATATGCTATAATAGTATAGATATTTCGGGGGCGACTAGTTTTGACAGATACCTCTGAGATTTAAACGCAGGTAGCGGTTGGCCAGGCCGCTTAAAATAGGGCCAAAACGAATAGTTGGCAATACCAACAATACAGTTTGGGCAGCAGCCTAAACCCGTTAGTTTAGTATTTACGGCGTATTAAACTTACGGTCAATTAGCCGTATGCTATAAGAAAGGTTACTGTTTAGCCTCCTCTTATCTAAGATAAATTAAACAAGTAAAAGCGCAGCGGTTTCGGGCAAGCACTTTTACTACAAAACCGAAACTAAACTTGTAGTGTTTAAATTGTATGAGTATTTGGACGCGGGTGCGAATCCTGCCGCCTCCACTTTTTAAGGAGTAGTGCATATGGCAAATATAAAATTTGGGACTGATGGTTGGCGCGGTATTATAGCTTGGGATTTTACTTTTGATAACGTCAAACGTATGGGGCAGGCCTTGGCTACCTTTATTAATATTAATATGCCATCCAATTTGGAAGATAAAACAGGTGGCGTCGTGGTAGGTTTTGACAGACGCTTTATGGCTGATAAAGTCGCCGCGGATATTGCAAGTATTTTAAAACTAAATAAACTTGATGTAACTTTGCTTAAAAATCCTGTCAGTACGCCGATGATAAGCTGCCTTTCTTTTACAAAATTTTGGTTTGCCATTATGATTACTGCAAGCCATAATGAGCCGCAATATTTAGGTATTAAGATAAAAATGAATGGTGGCAGCGTGCCTTTAAGATTTACTAAAGAAATTGAAGCCCTTATTGACCAACGCCCGGTCATTTATATTCCCGGCCATAATGTTGAGCCCAAAGACGGGCTTGAAAAATTTTACTTTAAATATATTTCATCAAAAGCCAATTTAAAAAAGGCTTTGACTTTAAAAGGCAAAATTGCAGTTGATTATATGTACGGAAGCGCCTGCGGTTATTTAGAAAATTTAATTTCCCCAAAACGCGTTATTGCTTTACACACTAAACATGACCCTGCTTTTGGCGGTACAAAACCAGAGCCGCGCGAAAGTGCTTTGACGGAACTTAAGAAAACTGTCGTTACTAATAAATGTCTTTTTGGTGTTGCTTATGACGGGGATGGGGACAGATGTGCCCTCATTGATGAAAAGGGTAAGTATATCACCCCAATGCAAATTTCAGCAGTATTATTACATTACTTAATTAAATATAAGAGGCTCAAAGGCAAAGTATTACAATGCCTTTCTATGGGATATCTTACAAAAAGAATTGCACGCGAGCATGGCCTTGAATTTGAGGAACTTCCCGTAGGTTTTAAACATATTGCCGAACGTACTTATTTAGAAGATATTTTGTTTGGGGCTGAAGAATCTGGTGGATATTGCTGGAAAGGTACTATGCCGGAACGTGATGGTCTTTTACTTACAATATTTGTAATGGAAATGATGGCTGTACGCAAAATGAAACTTAGCGAACTTGTAAAAGAAACTGAAACTTTATACGGTAAAAGTTGTTATGAAAGGCAAGATGTTCAAATCAAAAAGATTTTTGATGGTGCGACTTTCGCAGATAAATTAAAAAGGAAATTTCCCAAAAAGATTTTAGGTAAAGAAGTTTCCGAAGTTTTAGATATAGATGGTGTTAAACTTATTTTCCTGGATGACAGTTGGCTTCTTGCCCGTCCGTCCGGAACTGAGCCTATAATCCGTTTATATGCTGAGGCTTCTGATAAAAAGCAAACAGATGCTTTGCTTGATATTGCAGTTAAAGCAGTAAGTAATTTAAAATAATATGAAAACGATAATTGTTGTTGATGATTCTGCAGTTCTTAGAACTACAATAGAAAATGCTCTTGACAGTGCCGGGTATGAGGTGCTGGCAACAGCGGACGGTTCGCCCGCATTATTTAAAGTTCTTGATGAAGGCAAAGTCCCTGATGTAATTTTGCTTGATATGTTTTTCCCTGATGAAAGCGGGCTTGATATTTTGCGTTCTTTAAAAGAAAAATATCCGCAAATAAAAGTTCTTGTTATAACAGGGATGAACAAACAAAGTCTGAATAAAGAAATTATTGAAAGCGGTGCAAATGACATTTTATATAAACCGTTTGATATGGAAGATTTAACCTTGGCTTTAAAGAAACTTGTCAAGTAAGATTTGTTGGAGGAGTTATGAGTGAAATATTTTATCTAAGCCGTAAAAATTATGAAAAGATGAGGCTTGAACTTGAAAACCTTAAAAAAATAAAAGCCCAGCTTTCAGAAGAAATCGGCGAAGCCGCCCGTCAAGGCGATCTTAAGGAAAATGCCGAGTATGCCGCCGCTAAAGAAAAGCAAGCAGAGACTTTGGCTAAAATAAATGAACTTGAAATACGTTTAAGAAATTGCGAAATTACAGATGATATTAATGTGGATAGGACTGAAATCAGAATCGGTGCTACAGTTACTTTGGAAGATGAAAAAGGTAAAAAAATAACCTATACTTTAGTCGGCTCTATGGAAAGTAACCCTGAACAAGGTTTGCTTTCTGTAAAAGCACCGATGGCTATGGCGATGCTAGGTAAAAAAGCTGGGGAAAGTTTTGACCTCGTTTTACCGCGTGCAAAACGTAAATTTAAAGTAGTGAAACTTGAGTATAAATAGGAGGAGTTTATATGGAACTTGCTAACTTAGCAAATAAGACAGTTGAGCCGTTTGTAGTACTATTTAATAAATCGGTGGATCTCTTACCTGGCATTATTGTTGCTTTGGTAATGTTGTTTTTGGGGTTATTATTATCTAGGTGGACAAGCACTTTAACTAAAGCCCTTTTAAACAGAATTAAACTTGACCAATATACTGAAAAAATTGGTGTAAATGAAATACTTTCCCGTATTGGTTTCGGTAAATCACCGACTTATGTTTTGGCTTTTATTTTTTCTTGGGCAGTAATGATTATCTTTATTATGCTCGCAGCAGATTCTTTACACCTCGCTGTTATAAGCTTAATACTTGAAAAATTCCTGCTTTTCATTCCTAAACTTATTGCCTGTATTATTATATTGTTTGCCGGTGCTTTATTTGGCAGATTTGTTGAGCGTCTTGTTTTAAATTCCGCTCGTGCAAATAAGATACGCGGTGGTGTATTTTTTGCTAGGATTGTATATATTGTAGTTTTGGTTTTCGCCGTATTGCTTGCTTTACAACAAATCAATATTAACTTTGTTTTACTCCATCATGTGATTATTATTGTTCTTGCATCCCTTGGACTTGGTTTTGGTTTAGCTTTAGGGCTTGGTGCAAAAGGTGTGGTTGAAGATTATTTGCGCCAACTTGTTAAAGAAAATAACGAAGAAGAAAAACAAGAAACAAAATAGTTTTGTTTTGGTTTTAAATTCGCCCCCGTGTTAAATTTTAACCCGGGGGTTAAGTTTTTATATGAAGTGTTTCCTATATTGTCGCCACCCGTATGCCTTGTCATACGGGCGGGAGACGACTGGGCAAACTTTGTTTGCCCGTCAAGAGGGGGGGCATAAAATAAGGAAAATTGAATAAGGAAACCTTATCCCCCATTCGCCTCGCTAACGCTCGGCACCTTCCGCCCGTCCACGACGGGTGAAGGCAATAAGGAAGTATTTTTATTTAATAAAACCAAACCGTGCAACAAAACCTGGCAAGTATTTTGGGCTAATTTAAATTTCTCCTTGACGACGAATACCCAGAAGTATAGGAGCGAAGCGATTTTCGGTATTCTAGGAAAGGAAAAATTTAAATTAGCCCAAAAGACGCCGCTAGCAAAGAACTTAAACTGTAGATTTTCCTATTACGGAACATGGACACGTAAAACTAAATCAATAAACTAATGTCTGCTGATTTAACTGAGTGCGTAAGACACCCCATAGAAATAACATCCACACCTGTCTTGGCATATTCTTCTAAATTGTTTGGGTTTATTCCTCCGGATGCCTCTAAAACAGCGCGTCCTTCAACAAAAGCAACCATTTTTTCAATTTCTTTGGGTGTCATATTATCAAGCATAATAATATCCGCACCGGCTTTTAAGGCCTCTTTAACTTCGGCAAAATTTTTTGTTTCCACTTCAATTTTATTTGTGTGACCGATATTTTGCCTTATTTTTTGCACAGCCTTTGTTATAGTGCCTGCCGCGGCAATATGATTATCCTTAATTAAAACTGCGTCTGAAAGGCTCATGCGGTGGTTTTTTGCACCGCCTGTTTTTACGGCGTATTTATCAAATTTTCTTAGTGCCGGCAAAGTTTTGCGTGTGTCAACAAGCATAACACCGTATTTTTTGCAAATTTTATTTAATTCCGACGCTTGCGTTGCAATGCCGGACATCCTTTGCATAAAATTTAAAGCGGTTCTTTCCGCTTTTAATATGCTTAAAGTGGAGCCGGAAACAGTTGCAATAACTGTCCCTTTTTTTATTTTGTCACCGTCGTTAAATTTGGTTTTAAAAATTAAAGAACTGTCCACATACTCAAAAATTTCTTTGGCTAAATTTACACCGCACAAAATTAAATCTTGTTTTGCCACTAGGCGTGCGCTGGCTTTGTCTTTAGCGGTAAAAATATTGTCTGAAGTTATATCACCAAGAGCGGTATCTTCTTCTAAAGCAAGGGTTATGATTTTATCTATCATTTTCGGTCTCCTTAAACATATTATCTATTGACTGTTTGGCTTTTTGTGCTAAATTTTCGTCTAAATTTATTCCTTCTAAATCGTTTAAATTTTTAAGTACATTTTCAATGTTTCCCAAATTATTGCGTTTCATACTTGCGCATATTCTTCCGCACGGTAAAAAAGTTTTTTCGGGGTTTTGCGCTTCAAGCATATTTATAAGGCCCCATTCACTGAAAACTGCAAAAGTTTTTGCACCGCTTTCTTTAACAAATTTAAGCATACCGGCGGTACTGCCCACGAAATCGGAATTAGCGCAAACCTCCGGTAAACATTCGGGGTGTGAAATTATTTTTGCATCCTGGTACTTTGTTTTTACTTCTTTGAGTTGCTCTAAAGTAAATTTATCATGCACGCAGCAAGTGGCACCTGCAGCAATAATTTCTTTTTTAATACCTTTATTTTTTAAATAAGCCTCGATATTTTTTGCCATGTATAAGTCAGGTACAAAAATTATTTGGTCTTGTTTTGTGTTTTCAACGATTTTAAATACATTACCGGATGTAACGCAAGTGTCACTTACTGCTTTAACTTCAGCCGAAGAATTTATATAACAAAGCACTTTTGCAGCAGGATATTTTTTGCGTAAAGCCAAAACTTGCTTGGCCTTTATACCATCGGCAAGAGAACAACCTGCCGTCATGGGGGGGAGAATAACCTTTTTTGTCGGGTTTAAAATTTTGGCTGTTTCCGCCATAAAAGTTACACCGCAAAAAATAATATTTTGCTGTTTAGTTTCCTTTGCTTTTTTGGCTAATGCATAAGAATCCCCACAAAAATCTGCGACACCAAATAAAATTTTGGGAGAACAATAATAATGTGCTAAAATTAAAGCATCGTTTTCCTGTTTAAGTTTATTTATTATTTCAATTTGATTTACAATATGTTTTATCTCTTCCGAAGAAAAATAAGTACCTGTTATGATATTTGTGACTTTAGGTAAATTATCAAACAGGTACTTATGTCTGTCTTCTGAAAGAATATTTTTTTGCATTTAATTTGCTTTAACTGCTACAGGTTTTTTAATGGGTTTTTGAGATTCGGGCTTCGCTAATTTAACAGTTGTTTTAGGTGCTGTTTTCTGGATAGCCTTTATTTGATCCTCGTAGGGGATTTCTTCCTCATAGTCCATTTGCGGAGCGACAAGTAAATCAAACTCTTCTTCTAAAACCCCGTTTTCCTTGTAAGAATAGTATCCTTCATCTCTTCTTCCCACGCAAGCACAAAATAAAACAGAGATTACAATAATTGTAAAAAAACATTTCATAAAAACACCTCCTATTAAATTGTAACAAATTTTAAATGGATGTACACAATGTTTTTAAAAAAAGTATAATGAAAGTATGAGGAATTTTTTAATATTAGTTTTTTGTATACTATTCACTGCATGTGCAGGAAATAGAACTTTAGACGGAGAAACAAACAGAAATTGGATAAAAATTGTTTCTTCTAGGATGGACAGATCCGGCAATGTTGAGGATGTCTGTTATCTTTTAGACTTATCTTTTTACCCAGGTACAGTTTATGAGAGACTAAAGAATAACCCTTCAACATGTTTGGAAGAATGTTGTTGGTATTCCGAAAATAAGAAAGTGGAATTCTATTTTAATGACGGTTTTATTAGGGAACTGGAAGAAACAGGTTCTTCCCGTCGTTATTATCCAGATCATATGAGTATTAAAATGGTTTATTCACCGTTTATAAATCGTCTTTCCGCTAAAGCAAGTAGTAATGAAGGTATTACGAAAAATGGTATTGTAATGCTTGAATATGATGATGTTTATAAAACTGAAAATATGAATGACGAGAGTTTTTACAGGGTTGATGCTAAAATTTTCCCGGAAGATCCTTCTTTAAAAAAACAAGAGGGACAAATTCCTTATAAAACTTTTAGCATAAGTGGGCTTAATCGTGATGAACTTTTAGCAAAGGCAAAAACGGAAAGGGACAACTATTATAAAGATGACGTAGCTGAAAGTCATATAAGCCCGGAAAAAGAATATGTTGAAGATGATATGCTTTTTACAGGGCAGGTATCCCCGTTTGATAATACAGACGAAGAAGCGAAATCTCTTCCTCAAAGAAACTTAGTTGAAGAAGAATTTAGTCTGAACGGATATAAACAAAATAAATATACTAAAGAAACAAAAGAAAAAACTTTAGGCTCAAAGAAAAAGGGTTTTAACGACATAGACTTCAAGATGGATGAATATGAAGAAGGTTATGATAACGAATTTGATGAGAAATACGATGAAGAATATGATGAAGGCTATAATAGTAAGTATAATACAAAAATAAAGAAAAGCGAAGTGGTAATAAGGAAAAACAGTTTACCTGATATAGAAGTTGATTTACCAGTAATAGATGAAGAATATGATGACAGTGAAAATGATATTTATGAGGAAGAATATTCTGAAGTGGAATATAGTGTGCCTAATGAAGAAGGAGATAAACAGATAGTAAAAAAATACACAGTTAAAAAACAAAAAAATAGCAAGAAAGTTAAATCCGGAAATAAGGGTAATAATACTAAATTTGATGATATGGTTATGTATGATGTCCAACGCCCCCTTGCCCAAGAGGCAAAGATTGTATATATAGAGCCCAAAATGCCTGAATATATAGATTCTGAAACCTTAACTAAAATGCTTGCATATGAGAGGACAGAAGCTGTCAAGTTGCTTAAACGTTTTTACGGTGATGAAATTGATGCATATCTTCACGCATTAGATAAATATAATAGGTCGGAAGGTAAAATTTTATTTACCGGGGATAAAATCTGGCAGGCCCAAAAAATAGGTACTACTATTTATAAAGTTAATTGTAATGTAAAGGGTTCGCTATCTTCATTAGGTAAAAATTCGAAGACTATAACTGAAAACTATCCTATTTATTGTGGAAGTTATATAGTAAATTTGGATGAAAAGACTGTAGAAGCCAAGGACGATATGGCCAGAAAAATCGCCCAAGAAGAATATTAATCTTTCAAGTCTATTTCTTTTTATAAACCCCGCTTAATTGCGGGGTTTATATTTGGAAATTATTGTTATGTCCTCAGAAATTATAATAACTATTATTGCAAATCTATACCGCGCATACTATTTACGGAAATTTTATCAGTTATTTTTCGTTTTAATTCATTATTAATTTCTTCAAGAAATTCTTGCTTGCGCAGTTGAAAAATCATTTCCTCTACGGTTGGTGTTATTAGCAAGCCCCCATAAGGATATCTAGCATTTACACCTTCCACAAAAACATTAATTGCAATAATGTTTCCTGGATCATCCGTTAAAACAATAGGCCCACCGCTATTTCCTGCTATTGTATAAGCATTATGCCTAATAAATGAGGAATATGCCTTCCCTATATCTCCGTCAGATACCCACAATGTGGTTATGGGTTTATCGGTGCCTCTTCCCAATACTTGTATTTCTTTGTGTAAAAGTTTACGGCGGGAATATATTTTAGTTCCATAGTATCCTATTTCATTTCCTAAAGGAGTATCCAAAATAATGAAAGCATAATCAAATTTATGACAATCTCCTAATAACTTGTTACAGACTTTATATCTTTTGGGGATTATAATTTTAATACTTTGTGCATGTGGAAGTGATGAAACACCCGGGGCTAAAATTTCAATATCATTTGCCAACAAACCTTTATCGTTCATAGCACAATGGGCAGCAGTAAGTACAATGTTTTTCCCTACTAAAGCGCCTGAACAGTAATTTCCTTCTTGCATTTCGGTCTTTTCATTTTCCGGCCAAAGAAATATTAATGTTAAAGCATGCTTTTGATTTTTATCGGCCGTTCCTGTTATTTCAATACGGCTGTCCGGTGGGGGAAAAGTTTTTTTAGGTAAAGATAAATCTCCAATTTGTTGTTTTTGTACGTCATATACCAACCATCCATCTGCATTAGTGCAATATGCAGCAAGTGGTATAAATAAGAGAATAAATATTAGGGTATATATTTTTTTAATTTTTATCATAATTTATGCTATTATTCTAAGTATAGTGTTTTTATAAAACTATATCAAGGGCCAAAAGACCTATGTGTGTGTTGTACTTTTGAGTGTTTGATTGATATGAAAATTTTAAATTCCGACGGGAAGTAAAGCAGTTGCATTGCTCTATCCCAAAAAATTAACCCTCCGTAAAGGAGGGGTAATTTTTTCGGAGTGTCTAGTTTTGCTAGCACTATGCTGATTTTTTAAACAGGCTGAAAACAGGCTGAAAATGACAGTTTTTTTCTTTCCAAACAGGCAATAAACAGGCAAAGAGTGATAGTTTTTTTGCCAAAGCGGCAATAAAGCGGCAAAAAGTGCTGTTTTTTTCTTTTACCAAAACGGTAATAAAGCGGTTGGAAATGGCATTTTTATTTTTGCTCAAAGCGGTAATGAAGCGGTAAAAAATGCCACTTTTTACTATATTTTAAATCTGGTAAAAAAATGATAAAAATTGTTTTTAGACAGGTGTCAAATAAGTGATAAAGACCATTTTTATAACATTAAACATATAAATAATAATAACTTTGTTTAATTTTATTTTATT
>JAZRHA010000050.1:0-32144 GCA_045644515.1 Elusimicrobiaceae bacterium
ATATAATGTTAAATATAAGTGGACTGCTTTTTCATATTTTCAGTCAAAGGAGTTTTTATGAAAGCAATTTGTAAAACCAGGCCTGCCGCCGGTGCAGAATATATTGATATAGATGTTCCCAATATAAAAAGTGACGAACTTTTAATTAAAATTAATTGCGCTTCAATTTGCGGAAGCGATTTGCCAATTTATAATTATTACGATTCTTGGGCTTCAAAAAAACATGATTTTCCTTTTGTCTTTGGGCATGAACTTTGTGGCGAAGTGGTGGAAATTGGTGATAAAGCAAAAGGTTTTCAAAAAGGCGATTTTGTGTCGGTAGAATCCCATATTTTCTGTGGTATGTGCTATCAATGCCGTAATGACCAAAGGCATGTTTGCAGTAATTTAAAAATTTTGGGTATTGATGTCCCGGGCGGTTTTGCGGAATATGCCGCAATTCCAGCACGTTGTGCTTGGAAGCATACCGATAATTCTTTAAAAGATATTGCAAGTATTATGGAACCTTTAGGTAATGCGGTTTTTGCGACATTAACTGAAGATATCGTCGGTAAAACAGTTTTAATTTCCGGTTGCGGACCGCAAGGTTTATTTGCCACGCAAATTGCACGCGCTTGCGGCGCAGCAAAAGTTATCTGTACAGAAACTTCAGCCTTTAGAACCGCACTTGCAAAAAAAATGGGTGCTGATGCCGTCATAAATCCTTTAGAAGATAAAGTTTTGGAAAAGATTATTGATGCCGGTGGGGAAAAGTCCGGCATAGATATTGTTATTGAAATGTCCGGTAATCCGGCGGCAATAAATACCGCTTTAAAAGCAGTAAAACCTGCCGGGCGTTTTATTGCTTTTGGTTTGCCTAAAGAAGATGTCACACTTGATTATGCAAATTCTATCGTCTTTAAAGCAATACGTATGCAAGGTATAACCGGTCGTGAAGTTTTTAGAAGTTGGTATAAAATGGAAAGTCTTTTGAAGAGCCATGCCATTGATCCGCGCCCTGTAATTACACATACCTTTAAAATGAAAGATTTCCAAAAGGCTTTTGAAATCGCAACTGATCCCAAAAAAGAATGCGGTAAAATTATTTTAGTTCCGTAGGTGGTTTATGGCAAATATGAATTTTTTAAAAGACGAAATTGCACAACTTAAGGCGGAAAACCGCTTTATTGAACCGGCAGTTTTACAAGATATGCAAAATGCCGTTTGCACAATTAACGGCAAAAAAGTTATCAATTTAACATCAAACAATTATCTTTGTATGACTGCGCACCCCAAAGTTATTGCCGCCGCTGTTGATGCCACCAAAAAATATGGTATTGGAACCGCGGCAGTCCGCACGATTATCGGCACAACATATTTGCATGAGGAACTTGAAAAACGTTTGGCTGAATTTAAAGGAACTGAGGCCTCTTTAGTAATACAATCCGGTTTTACTTCAAACACCGCAGTTTGCCAAAGTTTGATGACAAGCCCCCAAGATGTTTTGATTTCAGATGAACTTAACCATGCTTCCATTATTGACGGCGGTCGTTTAAGCAAAGCAAAAAAACTTATTTACCGCCATAGCGATATGGCACATTTAAAAGAAATTTTAGATATGCCCGAAGTCAAACAAGCGCGCCGCCGCTTGCTTGTTACTGACGGTGTTTTCAGTATGGACGGGGATATTTGCAATCTGCCTGAAATTGTAAAACTTTGCGCACCGCGTGATGTTATGGTTATGGTTGATGATGCACACGCAAGCGGTGTTATTGGTCCGCAAGGCCGCGGAACGGTTGCGCACTTTGGGCTTAAAGGGCAAGTTGATATTCAAATCGGAACACTTTCAAAAGCATTTGCAGCTATTGGGGGATATGTGGCAGGTTCTAAAGATTTAAAGGCTTATATGCAATCGGTTGCGCGCCCGTTTTTATTTTCAAGTTCGCACCCACCAGCTGTGGTAGCAACATGTTTAGCCGGGCTTGATGTGATTTATAATGAGCCGGAACGCCTTAAAAAACTTTGGGATAATACTAAGTTTTTTAAAGAGGAACTTAAAAAAGCCGGCTTTGATACAGGCCACAGCGAAACACCTATCACGCCCGTAATGGTTGGCGACAGTGCAAAAGCAAAAAAATTAAGTGCCATGCTTTTTGACGAAGGAGTTTTTGCTTTGGCAATTTGTTTCCCGACAGTGCCGCGCGGTAAAGAGCGCCTTCGCACAATCGTAACTTCAGGCCATGAATTAAAGGACCTTGAAAAGGCGGTTGCCGCTTTTAAAAAATGCGGTAAGGAACTTGGTTTAATTTAATATGAAAAACCGTTTCATAAAAACTGCTGTGCTGATTTTAAGTGCGGCAGTTTTTATGTCTTGCTCAGGTAAAAATGATGCAAAATTGCAAGATGATAAATTAAATATTGCCGTCTCAAGTTATGTGCCGTACACTTTTGCAAAATCTGTCTTGGGTGAAAGCGTAAATTTAACTATGCTTATTCCGCCCGGTGTTGAAGCCCATGCTTTTGAGCCAAGCCCCAAAACAATTAAAGACGTAAAACAGGCACAAATTTTCTTTTATACTTCAAATCATTTAGAGCCTTGGGCTTTAAAAATTGACAAAAACGGAATAATGCTTGCCCAAAATTTACCGCAAGTTTTACCGAGTGACCCGCATGTTTGGATGAGTTTTGATAATGCCAAAATTATGGCAAAAAATTTAGCCGATTATGTTATGCAAAAATACCCTAATTTAGAAGGGGAAATTAAGCCCAGATACAATACCTTTGCAGTGGAGATGGAGAGTTTAAAATTTCTATATTCTAAAATTATGCCCACTTGTAAAAACCGCACAATTTACCATATCGGGCATTTGGCTTTCGGTTATATTGCGCGCGATTATAATTTGAAATTTGCGGCCTTATTTTCTGCCGATATGGACCAAGAACCCAGTGCAAAAGAAATTGCCGAACTTGTAAAATCAATTAAAGATAATAAAGTAAAATATATATTTTCAGAAGAACAATTAAACCCGGCTTTAGCACGCACTATCAGCAAAGAAACTGGCGCAAAGATTTTGATGTTAAATACTATTGAAGGTATCAGTAAACGGGAATTTCATGAAGGTAAGACTTACCAAGATCTTATGCTTGAGAATTTAAAAAATCTTGCAATAGGGCTTGAATGTAAAGGGGAATAATGAGTATTTTAGAAGTTAAAAATTTATCTTTTTCTTATACCGGGCAAACCGTACTTAAAAATATAAATTTTAAAATTACGGAGGGCGATTATATTGCCTTGCTCGGCCCAAACGGTAGTGGTAAAACGACGTTAATTAAACTTTTGCTTGGCTTACTTCCGTCACAAAAAGGGAAAATAAATTTATTTGACACTAGTTTACAAAAGTTCTGCACCTGGCAGAATATCGGCTATCTTGAACAAAAAACAAGCACGCCACGCAATATGCCGATGACCGCTTTTGCCGTTGTTCGACTTGGGTTGCTTTCTACCAAAAAAGGTTTAAAAATTTTTAATAAAGAAGATAATGCAAAAACAAACATTTTAATGAAAAAGTTGCATTGTTTTAGTTATAAGGACAAATTATTTTCCGAACTTTCCGGCGGGCAGCAACAGCGTGTTTTACTTGCAAGAACAATTATAAATGAACCTAAATTTTTGATTTTAGATGAACCTTCAACGGCATTAGACAGTTCTTCAAGGGAAGAATTTTTTGAAATAATTTCCACACTAAACAAAGAAAAGAAAACAACAATTTTACTTGTTACGCATGATATTTCGCAAGTCGGTAAATATGTGAATAAATTTTTGGTTTTGGATAAGGAAATTATTTTTTACGGCTCAAAAGAAGATTTTTGCGATTCCAAAGAAGTGACATCATACTTTGGTCCCTACACACAGCATTTAATTGACCATTTGCATACGGCAGGTACTTGCCCGATACCGCATTGTCATCCGGAAAATCACGAGGAGGAACTTGCATGAGCTTTGCTGAATTTATCTCTTACGGTTTTGTGCAGCGTGCATTAATTTCAGGCATTTTGGTTGCTTTAATTACGGCAATGCTCGGTGTATTTTTGGTTTTGAAACGTCTCTCTTTAATCGGTGACAGTTTAAGCCATATCGCGCTTAGCGGCGTGGCAGTCGGTTTAATTTTAAATGTAACACCCATTTTTGCTGCTTTGCCGATTGTTATGTTAAGTTCGCTTGGTATTTTTAAACTAAGTAAAAATAATAAAATTTACGCTGACAGCGCTTTGGGTATTGTATCATCAGCCGGCATAGCTTTGGGTTTAATTATTGCCGCGCTTGCCGGTGGTTTTAATACAGATTTAATGGGCTTTTTATTCGGCAATATTTTAACAGTCAGCCCGGCTGAAACCGTTTTAAGCGTAATAATTTTTGCTATAGTTATTGCCTGCCTATACTTTTTTTATAATGCTTTAATTGCCACGGTTTTTGACGAGAATTTTGCCAAAACGGCAGGTGTAAATACAGATAAAATAAATATTCTTTTGGTGCTTTTAAGTGCGGTTGTCGTTGTACTTGCGGTTAAAACTGTGGGCATAATGCTTGTGTCTGCTTTAATAATTATTCCGCCAACAAGTGCTTTGCAAATTGCCAAAAAATTTAAAAGCGTTTTGATTTATGCTTGTGTATTTTCCGTTTTTGCTACGGTTGGCGGTGTTTATCTTTCTTTTATTTTCAATTTACCGCCAAGCGCTTTAATAATAGTTTTGAACTTAATAATTTTAGCGGTATGCGGTTTAATAAAATATGCAAAAACAAGAAAACTTAATTAAAGAACTTAAAAAATTATATCCGAAAACTGAACCGGCCCTAAAACATAATGGCCCTTTTGAAATGCTTTGCGCCGTAATACTTTCCGCACAATGCACTGATGCACGCGTCAATTTAGTTACACCGGAATTATTTAAGCGTTTCGGTACGCCGCAAAAAATGGCAAAAGCCAAAAGGGAAGATATTGAGCACATTATAAAATCCACAGGTTTTTATCACGCAAAAGCCAAAAGTTTGCATGAAAGCGCAAAAAAAATTGTATCTGATTTCGGCGGAGAAGTTCCGCAAACTATGGATGAACTTTTAACCTTGCAAGGTGTCGCACGCAAGACGGCAAATGTCGTTTTGGGTGATTGTTTTAATGTCGTTGAAGGCGTTGTTGTGGATACGCATGTAAAACGGCTTTCCTATCGCCTTGGCCTTACAAAAAATACCGATCCTAAAAAAGTGGAACAAGATTTAATGAAACTTTTCCCCAAAAAATATTGGTATTATTTGAGTAATGCTTTAATTTATCATGGCCGCCGTGTTTGTGATGCCCGAAAGCCGAACTGTGCATCCTGCACACTTGCCAAACTTTGCCCCAAAAACGGCGTAAAAAATGTATAATATCTTTGAAGTTAACTGTTAGGAGGAAGTGTATGAATAAGTATTTTATTGACGTCATCAAAAATCACTATTGTGATTTTAGCGGCAGAGCAACACGCACGCAATTTTGGATGTTTGTGTTGATCAATTTTATTGTAAGCTTTGTTTTAGGGCTCGTTTGTGGTATGCTCTTGAAAGAACAGACTGCAAATATAATAAGTGTTGTTTATAGCCTTGCCTTGTTACTACCTGGTTTGGGTATTGCTGCAAGAAGACTTAGAGACGGCGGTTTTACGCCTTGGCTTCTTTTGCTGCTTTTTGTTCCGATTATCGGTTGGATTGCTTTATTAATCCTTTATCTTATGCCGAGCAAATAAGTAAAAAGTTAAGTTTTACCAAAGCCCCTGTTTAAAAACAGGGGCTTTGTTATATAACCCCACCCCTTGCCCCTCCGCCTTTGCAAGCAAAGGAGCGGGGAATAATAGGAAGTATTTTTATAAAATAAGGCCAAACCGTGTACGCACACCTAGCAAGTATTTCTGAGGAAATTTTAGTTTTATCTTTGACGACGAGTACCAAGAAGAACGAGAGCGAAGCGACTCTCGGTACTCTAGAAAAAGAAAAACTAAAATTTACCAGAAAGACACTGCTAGCAAAGAACTTAAATTGTAGATTTTCCTAATCACTATATATTTGCTAAAATATATATAAACAACATTTAAGGAGAACTTATGAAGTTTAATAGTTTTGATGAACTAATTGACCTAGTCAAAGGTCAGGAAAACCGCGTCGTCGTCCCCGGCGCAAATAATAAAGAGGCCTTAACCGCCATTAAAATGGCAGATGATAAAGGCCTTATTTCACATGGTATTTTAATCGGTGATACTGAAGTAGTTAAAAAGATGGTCCGCGAAGTCGGCTTGCCGGAAGAAAAATTTGAATTTATCCAATGCACAGATGTTCCTGAAATGTGCAATACCGCTGCCCGTATGGTCTACGAAGGCAAAGGAGATTTTTTGGTTAAAGGTTTAGTTGATACAAAATATTACATGAAAGCCATTTTAAATAAAGAATTTGGTTTTGTTCCGCAAGGCACACTTTTAACACATTTCGTTTTATTTAAAACAAATAAATATCCCAAAATGTTTGCAGTAACAGATTCCGCCGTAGTAATCGCACCCACATTAGAACAAAAAGCACAAATTGTCGGTAACGCGGTTGATATTTTCCACAAATGCGGTGTAGAAGAACCAAAAGTTGCCATTGTCTGCCCTGTGGAAAAGGTCAATGAAAAAATTCCTTCCACCGTTGATGCCGCTGCATTAGTTCAAATGAATAAAGAAGGCAAAATTAACGGTTGTGTGGTTGAAGGGCCTTATGATTTGTATATATCTGTATCTAAAGAACGTGCGGAAGAAAAGGGTATTAAAGGTGCCCAAGTTGCAGGTAATGCAGACCTTTTAGTCTTGCCTGATTTAGATGCGGCAAACCCATTTTATAAAGCACTTGCCTTTTTTGGCGACGGTGCTGAAGCAGCAGCAGTCTTAGCCGGGCCGAAAATTCCTGTGATTTTACCATCCCGTGCGGACAGCCCGAAACTTAAAATGAATTCCATCGCACTTTGCTGCTACTTGAAAAATTTTAGGTAACTTATATGGGGGCAATATTTGCCCCCATTTTTGATTTATGTGGAAAGAACATTGTAAAGAATTTTTTTGGGCATTTTTAAAGTGGGGTTTGCCTTGCCTTGCTGTGGGAATTTTTATGATATTTTTTGTCTCAAACCACCGCGAGCAAGAGGAACGCGCCAATGTTCCGGAAGAAATTTACTTTAAAAAAGCAACAGGCAATCTGGGCCAGCCCTTGCAAAAATCTCTTCAAGAGGATGGTTTAAGCAAGGAAGATGCCCACAAAATTGTAAATAAACTTGATACGGTTTTAAATATGCGCCGCGTTTCAAAGTACGATAAATATTTGCTTACCTTAGATGAAAGTGATAATTTCAAAATGCTTGTTGTAACAAAAGATTTTTCCCGCTACTTTGTAACATCTGTTGACGGCGAACTTGTGGCAGGTATTTCGGATATCACCGTTGAAAGCAGAAGGCGCCAAGCTGTTGGTGAAGTCAAAGATTACTTATTTACTTCAATGCAAGCACAAGGTTTAAGGCCCGGTTTTATTATAGATTTTACGGATGTCTTTTCTTGGGCAATAGACTTTAATACCGAAACACGCGTTGGCGATAAATTTGCCGTTATATGGGAAGAAGACTATACAAAAAACGGCCAAACCTTAAACGAAAATATTATTGCCGCTTATTATGGTGGTAGCGGTACAGGTAAAAATTATGCCTTTAAGTTTGAAGATGAATATTATGATGAAACCGGCAAGTTTACCAAAAAAATGTTTTTGAAAGCCCCGATTAGTGTTCGCGGTGTGCGTATAAGCTCGCGTTTTTCAAAAGGGCGTATGCACCCCATTTTACGTATAAGGCGCCCTCACCTTGGTATTGATTATGCTGCCCCCGTCGGAACACCCGTTGAAACTGTTGCTGACGGTGTTGTAAAATTTAAAGGTTGGAAAGGCGGTTTTGGTAATTACATGGAAGTTGCACACCCTAACAATTACACAACTTGCTACGGACATCTAAAAAGTTTTGCAAGGGGCATAAATGTAGGTGTAAAAGTGAAACAAGGTCAAACCATTGCTTATGTGGGAAGTACGGGTTTATCAACAGGTCCGCATTTGGATTTCCGTATCAGGCAAGGTAATAAATACTTTGACTTTTTAAACAGCAAACAGCGCAGTTCCGCAGCGCGCGAGATACCTGCGCAAAAACGTGAAGAATTTAATAAAATAAAAGAAGAGTATAAAGCTTTACTTGATAAAATTTTAGAAAATAAATAAGAGGTACCTTATGACTAAAAAAATTGTTTTAACAGGTGGTCCCGCTTCAGGTAAAACGACCATGCTTTCAATTTTAAAAGAAGAATATGGCACTGATATCGAAGTGGCAAAAGAAGCCGCAACATTGGTTTACAGCGGCGGTTTTCCTAGGAATGATGCAAGTAAGCGCTATACTTACCATGCACAACGTATTATTTATACCTGCACAAGGGAACTTGAAGATTTAGCTACCGAAATCAATCCTGCAGCAAAACTTATTTTATGTGATAGGGGCTCTTTAGACGGTGCAGTTTATTGGCCATATGGTGTTGAAGATTTTTTAAGAGTTATGGGCACAAATGTTCAAACTGAATTTGACCGTTATTATGCAATTATTCATATGTCCCCGCCAAATGATCCGAAGTATTATCAAAACACCGCAGTTCGTATTGAAACTTTGGACCGTGCCCTGGAAGTTGATCGCGAAATTTTAAAAATTTGGGAAGGCCACCCACGCCGTGTAATCATACCGGCTTATGATGATTTTGTGGAAAAGGCCCTTTTAGTCCGCAAAACAGTAAAACAAATTATTAGTGGAGAGATATAATTATGCTATTTGATTTTTTGCTTGGGCGTAAAAGAAAAACTGTCCAAACAGCAAAAACTGAGGAATCATCCAAACATCTGACTATTGAAGAACGTTTGGAACAAGAAAAGAAAAATTTACCTTCTGCCATAAGAAAAATGATTGATAAAGATCCTTCTTTAAAAGAGCGGTTTGTTAAGATAGCAAAGCAAATGGAAGCAGATGGGGTGGATATGAATTCCCCTTCTGCTATGCGCAAATGGGCTAAGGCTAATCAAAAAAGGATTAGGGAACAGGAATATGGTGTTGTTAAGCCAATAGTAAAAGAAAAAGAACCTGGACGTAATGATCTTTGCCCTTGCGGCAGCGGTAAAAAATATAAAAAATGTTGCGGTGCAAATAAATAAGCACAAAATAAAGATACATGCGTTTTGAAAGTTTTGTAGCTAAGCGTTATTTGATGAGTCAGAGTAAAGGGGTGTTTTCTTTAATTACGACCCTCATTGGTGTGCTTGGCGTGGCAGTTGGTGTTGCGGCTTTAATTACAACTTTGGCTGTTATGACAGGCTTTCAAAACGATATAAAAAAACATGTTATCGGCGCACAGGCACACATAATGATGCTTGGCAAAATGCCTGATGGTAGGTATCAAAAAGTCCAGGAACAAATTGAAAAATTACCGCAAGTTCTTGCAACTGCCCCAACAATTTATGGTCAGGCAATTTTAAGCTACGCGCAATCTTCACACGGTGTTTTACTCCGTGGCCTTGATGCCGAGCAAGAGGCAAAAACAAATACTTTAGTTTCATCCTTAACTGAAGGCAGTTTTAAAGCAAGGGAAGGTTCAATACTTCCGGCACTTGTGCTTGGCATAGAACTTGCCGAAAATATGGGGCTTGATATAGATGATGAAGTCGTTTTGGTTTCCCCGCAAGGTTTGGCAGGCGGTTTACCAAAAATGAAACGTTTTAAAGTTGCCGGCCTTTTAAAAACAGGCTATTATGAATTTGATAATACTATAGTTTATACTGATTTACAAAATGCATCTGATTTCCTTGGCTTAAAAGGTGCTGTAACAGGCTTAAATATTAAAATTAAAAACCTTGATGAAGCAGATGATGTAGCTGCCCAAATTTCCAACCTAATCGGTTATCAGTATACAGTCAAAACTTACGCACAAATGAATCAGACCTTATATGCAGCACTAAAACTTGAAAAGACAGTAATGTTCATAATTTTATTTTTGATTATTATTGTAGCGGCTTTAAATATAACTTCAAATTTGATTTTATTTGGAACGGAAAAGTTACGCGATATCGGCATCTTGCGCACTTTGGGCGCAAGCCCTGCAAAAATAAGGCATATATTTTTGCTTGAGGGTTTATTTATTGCAACTGCAGGCGTGGTTTTGGGTTTAATTTTGGCTTTTATACTTTGCTTTATAATTGCAAATACAAATATTGTGCAGCTGCCTGCTGATATTTATTATTTAACTAAAGTGCCTGTAAGTTTACAAGTGTTTGATATTTTATCAGTCGTTATAGGCAGTTATTTGGTTTGTTTTATTTCGGCTTTATATCCGGCTTATAAGGCTTCAAAAATAAACCCTGTCGATGCGGTGCGCTATGGCTAATATTTTAGAAATCAAAAATTTAACAAAAATTTATCAAGAAGCGCAAAATGAAATTTGTGTTTTAAAAGATGTTTCATTTTCCGTGGAAGAAGGCAAATTTATTGTATTTATCGGGCCGTCCGGTTCCGGTAAAACTACTTTACTTAATTTAATTGCTTTGCTTGATAAGGCTACTTCCGGCAGTATTATTTTTAAGGGCAGAGATTTAACAAAATTTAATGAAAATCAGGCCGCCAAAACACGCCTTTTGGATATGGGTTTTGTTTTTCAATTTGATGCATTATTGCCTGAATTTACTGTTTTTGAAAATATTTTAATGCCGGCGTTAATTGCAAGTAAAAAGGCTAAAGTACAGGCCAGATATTGGCTTGCAAAGTTTGGTATTTTACACCTTGCAAATAAATTTCCGCCTTCTCTGAGTGGGGGGGAAAAGCAACGTGCTGCACTTGCCCGAGCTTTAATAAACAAACCGCCTTTGCTTTTAGCTGATGAGCCTACCGGCAATTTGGACACGCAAAGAAAAGAACAAATCTTTAAAGATTTTGCTCAAACCGCTAAAGAAGAAGGCACTACCATTTTGATGGTTACACATGACGTTCATGCTGCAAATTATGCCGATAAATGCTACGAGATAGAAAACGGCAAAGTAGAAGAATTTAATTCAAAGTTATAGTTTTTATTTAGAAAGTTTTTACGGCGGGCTCATTAGGCCGATATCAGTACCGGCAATAAACGGGGTTTTGAGATATTTTTTAGCTTCCTCATAAATATCCCAATCTTCTTTATAATTTTTGATGCTTTTATAGATTTCCAAGGCTTTTTCGCGCTGGCCTAAAGCATCATAACATTGCGCAAGGCGGAAGATATTCCAAAGTTGCCAACGGCTCATTTCCTGATTCTTAGTTGCTTCAATGCTTTGTTCTAAAATTTTTATGGCGTCTTGATATTTACTCTCTTGCATATCTGCGCTTGCAAGTGCAGCATAAGAACGGGCAATATAAATTTCTTTATAAAAAGGTTCTTTACCTATTTTTGTTAAAAAGTCCTTCGCGCCTTGTCTTACATCTTCATAATTTTTATTTTGGTATGCAGCAATTATTGCGACAAATCTAAACAAAGGGTTTTGCGGATATTTTATAATGATTTCTTTAATATACTGTTCGGCCAGCGGCGGATTAGAATATTTTTTATTCTGTATTGCAATTTCCACAAGTAAAAGTTTTGCGGTATTTGCCGAATACCTGCCATTATCTTTAATCAAATTAAGATATTCTATACCCTTTTGTGCATCACCACTAATTACAAGTTTTGCAAGTACACGTACAATGGAAGGTAATGTTCCGGCATAATATTCATAAATTGCTTTACCTAGGTAAGCATCATACATTTTTGGATCAAGTTCCACGGCTTTATTCATATATTTTAAGCCCTTCTTGCCCGTAAAATAAGCGCGCACATAATTATGATTTGCAAGTAAAAAACGTGCTTTAACACCGTAAATTCCGCCTAGAGCGAGGTAGGCTTGTGCTTCATCACCGTTTTGTTTAAGCCATGTTTCAATACCGGATATTGAGGAATTTATTATTTTTTCAAAAACTTTTGCTTGTTCTTTATTACTCTTTTCAAATTCATATTCGTAACGTGCCCATTCTATCATTACTTTGCCAAAAAGGCCTAAAGGATAATCCGGGTGTTCCTTAAGTAGGGTAGAAATTTCAGCCTTTGCAGTATTCAGGTCAAGATTATAAATGGCATCAACACCTTTATCGGCATGGGCCAAAATGGAAGGGTCTATTTTATCCCAAGCAAGTAAGTTTAGGTTTAATAAGATAAAAGCAAGGAAAGCAAAAAATCTATTTCTTTTCAATTTTTTCACTTCCGAAGTAAGGCCTTAAAGCAGGCGGAATCGTAACTGATCCGTCAGCATTTTGATAATTTTCAAGTATTGCCGCAAATGTTCGCCCCACAGCCACACCGCTACCATTTAAAGTATGAACATAAGAAGTACCTTTTTGGCCTTCTTTTTTGTAACGCAAATTCATGCGGCGTGCCTGAAAGTCTAAGCAATTTGAGCAGCTTGAAATTTCCCTAAAGCAATTTTGTGAAGGGAACCAAACTTCCAAATCATAGGTCTTTGCGGAACTAAAGCCCATATCTCCGCTTGAAAGTAGAACACGGCGGTAAGGTAAACCGAGTGTTTTTAAAACGAGTTCTGCCTCTTGTGTCATTTTTTCTAAGATATCCATGCTTTCTTCAGGTTTTGCAAGCCAAACAAGTTCCACTTTGTTAAACTGGTGGTTTCTGATTAAACCGCGTGTATCTTTACCGTAAGAGCCTGCTTCTTTCCTAAAACAAGGGGTATAAGCACAAAAAGCTTTGGGTAGATCTGTATCTTTAAGTACTTGACCGCGGTACATATTTGTTAAAGGGATTTCTGCGGTAGAAATTAAATATTGGTCTTCTTCACCTTCAATATGGTACATATCTTCTTTAAATTTCGGCAATTGGCCTGTACCGTATAAAACTTCTGCATTAACTATGGCAGGCGGCATAAATTCTGTGTAACCGTTTTTGGTGTGAAGGTCAATCATAAAGTTAATTAAACTGCGTTCCAAGCGGCTGCCTTGCCCGCAAAGTAAAGCGAAGCGGCTGCCGGAAAGTTTTGATGCCGTTTCAAAATCTAATATGCCAAGGTTTTCGCCTATTTCGTGATGGTCTTTCACTTTAAAATTAAATTGCGGTATAGGTAAAGTATTTTCCTTAACTACAATATTTGCTTTATCATCAACTCCGACAGGTACACTTGAGTCAGGTAAATTAGGGATTGTAAGCATAATTTCTTCAATTTGTGCTTTGAGTGCAGTGGTTTTTTCTTCAAGTGCTTGCATATTTTCTTTTAAAGTATTTGCTTCTTTTAGTGCGGCAGCGGCAGCTTCCGGGCCTTCTTTTGCACGAATCACACCTATTTTTTTGGAAATTTCATTTCTTTTGGATCTTTCATTTTCAAGTTCTTGCAAAGCCTTTTTATATTCGCTTTGCAAATCAAAAACTTTTTGCGCGCTTTCGGCAAGTTTTGCATTTCTTGAAGTCAAACGCTTTTTTGTTTCTTCAAAATTATCGGTTATAAATTTAATATCTAACATAATTCCTCTTTATTCTTTAGCAATATCTTTAACAGAGTAAGGTGTCGGGAAATACTTTTTTAACGGGTTAACTTGCTGCTTTGATTCTTTCAAAACAAAATCATGCATAGTTTTTGTATTAATTTGCACACCTTGCTTTTGTTTTACGATAAATACTAAAGCCAAAATTATAAAAATACACACAATACTCCAAACGAAATAATTTGAACTTTCTATCTCTATATCGGGGTGATTTGTCATAAAGATTTCCTTTGAGATTTCCTTACTTGTTTATCAAAACTTTTTATTATGCCTTTTGCACTTGAATCCAGTGCGTCAAGGCCGCTTATGCCTTCTTGAGTATCATCACCTACCCATATAACTTCGGCTGTATTAACATCAAGCATTTTGGCTACTACGCCGACTTGGGCATAGATAGTGTATTCGGTTGGGGAAACTTCTTTGTTGTGCCTGTAATCTTGTCCGCCATAGGTTTGTTTTACTTTTACCGCACCGTCTTTGTCTTTTGTGATTTGTGTATTATAAACGGGTGTGGAAGATGTATTTTTTGTTACTCTGTATAACATTGTTTTTTGTTCGGGCAAATATGAAGTTATTTCCCCGACAAGCAAAACATCAACCCCCAAAATTTTGCCGATTTGCCTTGTAACATTAGGGGATAGATAATTTTCTGTTAAATCATGTTCTTCTAAAATCTGTTCAAGTTGTGCGCGTTCCACTACGGTGTAACCGTATTTAATAAGGTACTTCGTAAATAAATTTTCTGCACCCGAAAACGTTGGGGTTGGGGAATTAAACGGCAAAACACCGATACGTTTCATATTGTTAAAGTTATAGGTTTTGCTTATGTAAGATTTAGGGGCACATGATATTAAGCAAAATATCATGGCTGGTATTAAAAACTTTCTCATAGATATATTATATAAATTTTAGGGCCTTAATAATTGATATAATATACTTATGAAAAAATATAGTGTTTACTTGTGGGCTCTCGTTACCCTCGCTTTTATGGGTTTTATAGGTATTATGTCCTATTGGTATCCTGTTACTCTGGATGAGTATTTTAGATGGAGTGAGCCTGTCAGAATGGAGATAATTATTGATGCTTATACTAAAATGGTTCCGCGTATAAGCCTGTTTCCTTCTCTATTTATTTTTGCTTTGGGTAAGTGGTCTTTTGTTTTATTAAATTCTTTGATTCAACTATTAAATTGTTTATGTGTCTTCTATATTTTATTTGCCCGCCTGCCTAATATTAAGGATTGTAAGGACATGCCCTATTTTTTGATAATTATTTTTATGAGTATATTTTTTGTTTGCAGACCTTCTGAAGTCCTTTTTTGGGTAGCCGGTGCTATAAATTATACTTGGACAATCTTATTTTTTCTACTTATGTTATGTTTTTTACGTCGTCTTCAAACAAACAAAACGATTTTTAAAGATAATTGGTTTGTAAAAATGTGTTTATTTGTGCTAGGTTTTGTTGTATGTATGAGTAATGAATGTATAGCCCCTATTGCTTTAGGTTTAGCGGTATGTTTTGGTTTATTTTATGAATATAAGAGAATTAAAACCCCTCGTGCTTTAAGTTTTTTGATTTTCGGTTTGGCAATAGGTTTTTTGGTATTCTTTTCCGCGCCGGCGCATTACAGTAAAATGTCATGGGATATTGTTTCCAAACTTTCATCGGTATCTTTGGGTAAAAAGTTATTTTTCCATATATTTCATTTGGACGAATTTTTCAAGGCACAATTATATATCCCGTTTGTTATCATTACATTTCTAATCATAGCATTTATTGATAAAGATAAAAAAGTTATTAATAAATCAGATTTATGGAATTCTTTATTTACTTTTCTGATTGCTATTGCCATGTCTTTTATTTTATTTGCCGCCCCACGTCCTCCAGTTAGGGCTTATTATCCGGCATCAGTACTAGTTATGATATCCTTTTTATTTTTGGTCAAATACTATATACAAGCATATAAATTTGATTTTTCAAAATGGCTCTGCTATATAATTGTGGTAATTTGTTTATTTCTCTCACCGCGTTTTATTCTACCGCATTATTCTTTGCATTTACAAGAGAAAATACATATCCATTGGATAAACCAGCCAAAACCACTTGAAATGCCTTTTTTGGTACTTGAAGGGCCAACACATAATTTAAGTATCGGTTTAATGGATCCTGCCCGGCGCGTCAATGTGGAGGGTAATTTATTTATTACAGATGCTTCCCCCTTAACAAAATGGTAAAATAAAGTTATGAACTTAACATTAACAGATAAAATTAAAAAGATAAAGGCAGTTATTACAGATGTTGACGGCGTTTTAACAGATGCCACAATGAACTTTTTCAGTACGCCTGCCGGTAAAATTGCGGAAGTAAAAAAATTCTGCGCTTATGACGGAATTGGTTTTATTTTGCTCCGTGATTTCGGTTTCAAAACCGGTATTATTACCGGTGGCAATGCGCCTGCAACGGAACACCGGGCAAGTACACTCGGTTTAGATTTTCTCTACTATAATTATTTAGATAAATTACCCGCTTTAAAAGATTTAATGGCACGCTGTAATTTGAAAGCAGAAGAAATTGCCTATATTGGTGATGATCTTATTGACATCCCCGCTTTAAGGTATGTCGGCCTTGCCTGTGCTGTAAACAATGCTGTACCCGAAGTTAAAAGTGAAGCCGACTATATTACCCAAGTTGATGGTGGTAAAGGTGCTTTTAGGGAAGTTGCGGAACTTATTTTAAAAATGCAGGGTTTTTGGCCCGAAGCTTTAAAGAAGTCTGAAGAAGGCACTATCGGCAGTAGCCCCAAGCGGCCTTTAATTGTTATTGATTTTAAAAACAAAATCAAAAATAATTTATAATTATTTGCCCCCGCTTTTGCGGGGGTTTTTATATTGTATAATTTAATTATGACGGTAATTATTGTTTTAATCGCTTTAATTATAGTGGCTTTTTGCATTAAACTTTATAAGGCGCTTAATTGGCAGCAACCGCCCTTAAAAGTTTTTCCGAAAGACCTTGGCTTTGAAGCGGAGAATATAATTTTCCAAAATAAAGACGGAATAACACTAAAGGGGTGGTTTATACCTTGTAAAAATTCTTCAAAAACTCTTGTTTTGATGCATGGGTTTGAAATGGATAAAAGCCAAATACTTCCGCAAACAATAAATTTAGCAAAAGAATATAATTTATTTTATTTTGATTTTCGCGGTATGGGGGAAAGTTCCGGCAAAAGTGCTCAAGGTTTAATGGAATACTTGGACGCCCAAGCTGCCTTGGAATATCTTCGCAAAAATAAACCTGAACAATGTAAAGAAATCGCTTTATACGGTATAAGTTTGGGTGCTTCCGTTGCAGCTTATATTGCTGCGACGGATAAATCGATTAAAGCAGTAATTTTGGAGGCCTGTTTCTATTCTTATAAAAGGGTAGTTCGCAAATGGGCATGGAATCATCATACTTTACCATATTACCCGATTGTTTACATCTTTTTACGTTTTAAAAGATTAAAATTCGGGACGGGGCTTGAAGAATTATCACCTAAAACTTCAGCGCCTTTAATTAATTGCCCTGTGTTACAAATACACGGTAAAAATGATCATTTAGTTTCTTATAAAAGAGCTTTACGTGTTTTTGATGCCATAAAGCATACAAAGGAACTTTGGCTTGTGGAAGGAGCCGGGCATACTCGTTGCCATGAAATTGCCGGGCCTAAATATTTAGAAGAGATTTCCAAATTTCTTGAAAAATATTTTTAAACAAAAAAGGCCTGCAAAAGCAGGCCTTTTAAAACAGATTTAAAAATTAGAATCTGCCGTTAACGATAACCATGACTGGTAACCAACCATTGTTATTAATAATGTTAACTAAACCGATTTGTAAACCCTTATCAATTGTATTGACATAGTTTACGAGACCAAGTTGCAAACCGGTCAAACGTTCTGTATAGTTAAAGAAATAACCCAATTGAGCACCTTTCACGTTGTCAGCAACGTTTACAAGACTCAATTGTACACCGGTAACATTTTTTGCAATGTTAACAAAACCGAATTGTACGCCGGTCAAATTCTCTTTGTTATGGTTAACAAAACCGCCGGTAACACCGGTAGCATTATTTGTTACGTGGTATAAACCGCCCCATTGCACACCGGTTAAATGGTTTGTTCTTGTGTAAATCCAAGCCCAAGATAAACCGGTAAGGTCATCAACTCTTGTAGAACCAAGTGTTAAAGCGACACCTTTAACGGTAGGGGTATTACTGTCAATAAGACCTAATACGATATTAGTATTATTTGTTTTGGGCCAAGCAATATTATCGTATAAAGATAATTTGATTGGGGACTCTGCTGCTGCATTTACTGCAAAAGCAGCGACTAATGCGGTAAGCATTAATAACTTTTTCATGTACATCCTCCTTTTAATATACATATATGTTACAATTTTTTGTGCAAAAAGTATAATAAAAAAGGCCTGCTTTAGGCAGGCCTTTTTAAAGTAACTTGGCAAATTAGAATCTGCCGTTTACGATAACCATGATTGGTAACCAACCATTGCTTTCAATGATGTTAACCAAACCGATTTGTAAACCTTTATCAATTCTGTTGATATAGTTTACAAAACCGAGTTGTAAACCGGTTAAAGTTTCTGCTTGGTTATAAAAACCCCATTGGAGACCTTTCATATTGTTTGCCAAGTTAACAAGGCCGAGTTGTGCCCCGGTGAAGGCGCCTTTGTTATGGTTAACAAGACCAAAGGTTATACCGGTTGCTTTGTTTGTTACATCATATAAAGCCCATTGTACACCGGTTAAGTTGTTGGATCTGGCATATATCCAGGCCAAAGATGCACCGGTAAGATCATCAACTCTTGAAGAACCGATGGCTAAAGAAACACCTTTAACGGTTGGCGTGTTATTATCAACAAGACCTAACACGATATTGGCTTTGTTGGTTTTAGGCCAAGCAATATTGTCATATAAGGACAATTTGATTGGAGATTCTGCAGCTGCATATACGCCTAATGTGGCAACCATTACAGCAAGCATTAATAACTTTTTCATGGACATCCTCCTTTAAGAATATCTAGATATATATTACAATTTTTAAAGCAAAATTAACATTTTTTTATTTATTCAAATTTTTCAAAAGCAAGGCGCGGTGTATTGCTTCGCGATACGTATATGATTCCACATTGCTTAAAATCTAATTTACGAAGTAGATTTATCATTACTGCATTATTTGTATGGGTATCTATCCTCAAATGTTTACAGTGTTCATAGCACCAATTTAAACAGAATTTACCCACCCCTTTGATGGATCCATTACTTGCTAAACGGTGAACAACGCCATAAGACTCATTGTTAAGCCACTGCCCCTTTGAGATATTTTTATATGTTGGTTCTATATCTTTGCCCATTTTAAAAAAGAAAGTAGCAATTATTTCGTGAAGGTATTCACAAACATAACTATTGCCATCAATAATATCCTTTTTTATTATATTTTCCGAGGGCCAATGGTTTCCCCATTGTGTTGGATTACCTGTCTGGATCATAAAATTTCGTGCTTTCCCGTAAATTTCCAACAAGCGAGGTAAGTCCTCTATTTTTGTTTTTCTTATGAAAAATTTGTTTGTATTCATAATAAAATTTTAGCATAAATTGCCCGTTTTGCCCTTTTTCTTATTAAATTTACAAATGTAGTCAAAATTTAAATAAATGAATATTTCTACAAATTTTGATATGATAAAAGAAGGACATTTCTAAAAGGCACATATGCCAATAAAGATGTTAACCGTTTATACCCCATGCCTAAACTTATGAATATAAAGGAACTTGAAAAATTTTATTATCAGGTTAAAGGTAACAATAATGGAACTAAATAATATACTTGAAAAGCAAAGAAAATTTTTTGCAAGCGGTGCAACGCTTGATATTGATTTGCGCCTTGCAAAACTCAAACTTTTAAAAGATACAATTAAACAGTATGAAGAGGAAATTTGCGCCGCCTTAAAGCAAGACCTCGGCAAAAGTGAATTTGAAAGTTTCATGTGCGAAATCGGCCTTGTGTACGAAGAAATTTCTTATATGCTCAAAAATACAAAGCGTTTAGCAGCGGAAAAACCTGTCCATACACCGCTTGTTAATTTCGCTTCGCGCAGTTATTTAAAACCCACGCCTTACGGGAACACTTTAATTATCAGCCCGTGGAATTACCCGTTTTTACTGACTTTCGGCCCTTTGGTTGATGCTGTTGCTGCCGGTAATACTGCTATGGTTAAACCGAGCAAAAATTCAATGGCCACAACTTTGATTATGGGCAAAATTATCCGCGCTTGTTTTAAGGAAGAATATGTTTATTTGGTTGATAAAGATATTGATGCGGCGCGTAATTTAATTAAAGAAAAATTTGATTTTATTTTCTTTACCGGCAGTTCAAATGTAGGTAAAGAAGTTTTAAGATGCGCGGCTGAGCATTTAACCCCTGTTGTCTTGGAACTGGGTGGCAAAAGCCCATGCATAGTGGATCAAAGTGCGGATTTAAAACTTGCCGCGCGGCGTATAGTTTTCGGCAAATTTTTAAACTGTGGGCAAACTTGCGTTTCCCCCGATTATATTTTGTGCCATAAAAGTATTGCCCAAGATTTGCAAAAACAACTTTGTACACAGGTACAAAAACAATATGGTAAAAAACCTTTTGAAAATAAAAATTACGGTAAAATCATAAGCGCAAAACATTTTGAGCGTTTAAGCGGTTTAATGGATTCTTCAAAGATAATTTACGGCGGCCAAACAAATAAAGATACTTTGCAAATTGCTCCGACGATTATGGTAAATGTAACTTGGGAAGATAAAATTATGCAGGAAGAAATTTTTGGCCCGGTTTTACCAATTCTAACTTTTGAAAATATTGAACAAGTTATTGAACTTTTAAACCAAAAACCAAAACCTCTTGCTTTGTACTTATTTTCAAACGATAAACAAACAATTAAGCAAGTTACAAACCGTTTACGTTACGGCGGCGGTTGCATAAATGATACAATTGTCCATCTTGCTACGACTGAAATGCCTTTTGGCGGTGTAGGTGAAAGCGGTATGGGTGGATATCACGGCGAGCAAGGCTTTAAAACTTTTACGCATACAAAAAGTATCGTGAATAAAAAGAATTGGATAGATTTCCCGGTCCGCTACTCCCCGTACAGGAAACTTTATTTAAAACTCTTAAAGTTTTTGTTGAAATAAGATATAATTTAATTATGAAAAAAATATTAATATTAACATTAGCAGTTCTTTCCTTTGCCGCTTGTGATCAAGTAGCAGAGTTCGCGCAGAAGCAAAACACACAAAGCGCACCAATCTATATCTTGTCCGGCTTAAATGCTGACAGTTATAGTTTTAACGATAAGATAAATGAAAAACCTGTAGTAGTTGCTTTCATGGCAGGTTTTTGCGGTTGGTGTAAAAAAATGCTTCCGTATATGGATGACCTCGCCGGAAAAGTTCCTGCAGACCAAGCAGATGTTATTATCGCTTTTATGGATGAAAATTCTTCAAGTTTGGTTAACTTAGAACCTGTTAAAGCAGCTAAAAATATCAAAATCTACTATAATGCAAGCGAGTTAATGCAAGCACAAGGCGTTAGAAGTTTTCCGACTATTATGCTCTTTAAAGATGGAGAGCAAGTGGAAACATGGCGCGGTTATTCTCCGGCACATGTTGACAGTATTTTAGAAACACTTAAAGACTTAAAATAATATAGCAGTATTCATCCCTCTGTTTTGGTTAAAACCAACAGGGGGATTTTATGTTTAAATTGATATTTGCAAGGGGGGCGTAAAATTTGCTATCATATATATAGTGATAATTCACTTGCCGAGGTAGCTCAGTGGTAGAGCACTGGTCTGAAAAACCAGGTGTCGACAGTTCGATCCTGTCCCTCGGCATTTTTTATTCTGTATTTAATAACCCCACTCCCAACCTCTCCACCTTTGCAAGCAAAGGGGAGAGGAGTAAAAGGAAAAATTTAAATTAGTCCAAAAGACGCCACTAGCAAAAAACTTTGGTTGCCAAACATTCCGTTTAAAATTATATATAATGTATATATGAACTTTCAGGACATAATCCACAACCTCCAAGTATATTGGAAAAAGCAAGGTTGCATTGTAGTACAACCATATGATTTGGAAAAGGGTGCCGGTACTTTTAACCCTTTTACATTTTTCGGTTCTTTAACGCCGAAACCAACAAGTGTTTGCTATGTCGAACCATGCCGCCGTCCTGCTGACGGCAGATATGGGGAAAACCCAAACAGGCTCGGTAAATATTATCAATTCCAGGTTATTTTAAAACCTTCACCTGCAAATATTCAACAACTTTATTTAAACTCTTTAAAAGCAATTGGGCTTGATCCGGAAATTCATGATGTCCGCTGGATTGAAGATGATTGGCAATCCCCGACACTCGGTGCATCCGGTGTGGGCTGGGAAATTTGGCTCGACGGTATGGAAATTACACAGTTTACATATTTCCAAATTATGGCCGGTTACAGTTTAAAACCTATTACCGTTGAAATTACTTACGGTCTTGAAAGATTAGCCATGTATTCCCAAAAGAAAGATACAATTTTTGATATTATGTGGAACGATACCACGACTTACGGTGAAATGGTGAAAGAAAGCGAAAGGCAATTTTCCCATTATAATTTTGAAGAAGCCAATATCGCCAACCTCCGCCGTTATGTGGAAGAAAATGATGAGGAATGCCGCACGCTTTGCAAAAAAGGTTTATATCTGCCGGCTTATGATTGTGCAATGCGTGTTTCCCATTACTTTAATACACTTGAGGCACGCGGTGCGATTTCCGTTAGTGACAGAACAAACATTATCGCCAAAATCCGCCACTTAGCGAAACTGTGTGCAGGCGAATATATCAAACAACATGAGGAACAGGAGGCCGCCAAATGAACGCACTTTTACAAATAGGAACAGAACATTTGCCTGCCCGTTTTTTAAGGCCTGCCTTAGAGCAACTTAAAGAAAACGCAACCAAAATTTTAGCGGAAAACCGTTTAAATTATAAAACTTTGGAAACTTACGGCACATATAAAAAATTAGTTCTTGAAATTAAAGATTTAGCCGAAGTCAGTGAAGATATTTCAAAAGAAGTCAAAGGTCCACCGGCCAAATTATTAAAAGGTGCCGACGGTAAATTCACACCCCAAGCCTTAGGTTTTGCCGCAAAAAACGGAATTAAAGCCGAACAGTTAGTTGTAAAAGAAACGGACAAAGGCCCGTTTATTTATGCCGATATAAAAATTAAAGGTATTAAAACCGAAAAACTTCTTACAACCATTTTCCCGGAACTTATCAAAAGTTTAAATTTTGCAAAAAATATGGTGTGGGAAGATTCCGGTTTTCGCTTTGCACGCCCGATAAGGAGTATTATCGCACTTTACGGCAGTAAAATTATTAAGTTTGAAATTGCCGGCGTTAAATCATCAAACAAAGCATACGGGTTAAGTTCTTTTAAGCAAACCCCGATAATAATTAAAAACCCGGAAAGTTATAAAGATGCTTTAAAAAATCAAATTCACCCGATACTTGTTGATATTGAAGAACGCAAAAAAGCACTTCTTCGCAGTATTGAAGGTTGCACAAAACTTCTGGGTTATCAGGCTGATTTGGATGAAGATTTAATTTCGGAAACCGTAAATTTTACGGAACATCCGATTGCACTTTCCGGCGATATGGCTTTAAGTTTTATGAAACTGCCTAAAAAACTTTTGACAACAGTTTTGAAAACACAAATTAAAATGTTCCCGGTAGTTAACAATAAAGGTGAACTTCAGCCGCATTTTATTGCGGTGCGCGACGGGGTTTCCGTTAACCAGGAAGAAGTAAAAACCGGTTTCAAAAATGTTATGACTGCCCGTTTAACGGACGCGGTTTTCTTCTTTGAAAATGACCTTAAACTTGGCCTTGATAACATGCGCAGTAAACTTAAAAATATTAATTTTATTGACGGTATGGGCACGATGGAAGATAAAACTAAACGCATTACCGATTTAACTTTGGCATTGGCAAAACATTTAAATTTTAATTCTGCGGAAATGGAAAATGCAAAGCAAGCAGCCTCTTATGCTTATGCGGATTTAGCAAGTTCAGTGGTTTATGAATTTACCGATTTACAAGGTTATATGGGCGGTGTTTATGCGCAAAAAGAAGGCCGCGCACCGGATGTTTGTGCTGCTTTGGAAGAATTTTATTTACCTTTATCTGCATCCTCCGATTTGCCGAAAACAAAAGTCGGTTCTTTGGTAAGTTTAGCAGGTAAACTTGATACTTTGGCAGCCAATTTTAAAGCAGGTCAAGTACCGAGCGGTAGCCAAGATCCTTTTGCTTTACGTCGTCAGGCTATGGGGGCAGTAAGAATTATTCTTGCAAATAATTGGCCTTTAAGTATTAATAAATTGGTTGAACTTGCATCCAAAAATTTACCGGACAATGAAAACAATCAACTCACGCAACTCCCGGAATTTTTATGGCAACGTTTGCAAAATATTTTAGAGGATAGTTTTATACCGGAAGATATTATCTCCGCAGTTAAAAACTTTGATACGCCTTTAAATACAGTACTTTTAAATGCCGGTATTTTAGCCGAGCAATTAAAGAGTGAAACTTTGCAGGCGGTAGCGGAATCAGCAAGACGTGTTGCAAATATTTTAAAACAAGCACCGCAAAATTTGCCGGCTTTAAACACCGCTTTGCTTAAGGAACAAGAAGAAATTGCTTTAAATAAAGCAGTTGATAATTTACCTAAAGTCAATGGCAATTTTACGACGGAACTTAAAAATCTTTCAACATTAAAGCAACCTTTGGAAGATTTTTTTGCTAAAATAATGGTAAATGCTAAAGAAGCAGAAATTAAAAATAACCGCCTTGCTTTGCTTTCCAAAGTTAAAACGGTTTTGTTTAAAACTGCCGATTTAGGGAAATTAAAAAAGAGAGGTTAATATGAATAAAAAAGGTTTTACATTGACGGAAATTTTGGTGGTTGTTATTATGATTACCAGTTTAGCTGTTATAGCTTACCCCTCTTATAGAACTTCTATTGAGCATGCACGGGCAAGTGAAGCGGTAAATATGATTGCTACTATTCAAGCTGCACAGCAGAAACATCTGGTTAATTATGAAGTGTATGGAGATAAATATAAAGACATCAATGATTTCGCACCCACAATTGAAAATTTTAATAGTGATACTTCATTTTTTCTTTCTGATTATTTTAAATATTCCCTTGGCGATGGAGGCGATTTTGAAGAATGTGCTATAGCTGAGAGAGTCAATGACAGCGGAGTCCTTTTAAATAAGGGATATAAATTAATTGGTTGTTATGCCGATACATTTATAAGATGTTATGTTCTTGATGAAAGTGAAGATGGGGAAAAGGTTTGTTCTTCTTTGACGGACAGACAGGAAACAGGAACAAGCCCTAATGCTTATTATCCTATCTTTTAATATTGTTTGTTATATTATATAATTTACAAATCAAATTTTTGCTGACGCCTTGAACGACGTTTTTCAAGGCGTTCTTGTTTTGTAGCACGGCGCTTATAGCCGCCAAGGCGTTCAGGTAAAGCGGAAACTTCACCGCTGAATTCCGCACCGTTCCATTCAAATTCTTTACCGCAGGCTACAATAATATCGCCATCTTGCACGCCTTGTTTTAAAAGTTCTTTTTCAAGCCCTACTTTTTTGAAAATTCCCCAAAGGCGCTGCACCGCTTGCGGTTGTGCAAAGTTTGTCATTGAAATAAAATCTTCCGCTTTTTTACCTGTGATTTGAAAGCGGTTTTCATCAAGCTTTATGACGGTAAAAAACGGCTCAACTTTTAAAGTTATTGTTTTTTCCTGTTTGGGTTTTTCAAATTTAATCGGGTTTTGTGTTAAGGTTTTTACAATTTCATCAAGCACTTTGGCAAGGCCCTTTCTTGCTGCAGCTGAAATTAAAAATACAGGGTATTTTTTTGAAAACTTTTTTTCAATTTGTTTAAAAACTTTATCGGCCCCGTCTAAATCTGCTTTATTAACAACAATTATGCGCGGTTTTTTTGCGAGGTTTTTATCAAAATTTTTAAGTTCATCACTAATGGTTTTTACTGTTTGAAGGGGGGTAAAATTTTCAAAACCGCTTGGGTCCACAAGATGCACCAAAACGCGTGTTCTTTCGATATGTTTCAAAAATTGATGGCCAAGGCCTTTACCCTCACTTGCGCCTTCAATAATACCCGGAATATCGGCAATAATGAAGCTTGTATTTTTATGTTGGCAAATACCAAGGTTCGGGTTTAAAGTCGTGAAAGGATAATTTGCAATTTTCGGTCTTGCTGCGGTAACAGCGGTTAAAAATGTGCTTTTGCCGGCATTTGGAAGACCGACTAGCCCTACATCAGCCAGGACTTTAAGTTCCAAAATTAAAGTTAATTCTTCGCCTTTTTGGCCTAGTTCTGCAATACGCGGCGCGGTATTATTTTTTGTTTTGAAACTTTGGTTTCCACGTCCGCCACGTCCACCGCGTGCAACAATAACTTTTTGGTAAGGCTTAGTTAAATCAGCAACGGTCTCACCGTTAAGTTTAATTACTGTTCCAAGCGGAACTAAAACGATTTTGTCTTCCCCGTTAAGGCCGGTTTTGTTATAAGTGCCGCCCTTTTCGCCATTTGCAGCTTCTATGTGAGGATTACATGCAAGTTCTTGAAGTGTAGTAAGGTTTGGTTCTGCTTGCAAAATAATATCTCCGCCTTTACCGCCGTTGCCGCCGTTTGGGCCGCCGTAAGCAATAAACTTTTCCCGTCTAAAAGACAAACATCCGTCCCCGCCCTTACCGGCTTTGACGTAAATTTTAACCCTGTCTAAAAAATTATTTGCCTGCATTGGAACCTCTGATAATAAATTACTACTCAATTGTAATAATATATTACTCTCTAGTAATATATTATACCTTTTTTAATTTGAGTAAACTAATTGTTCTTTTGTTTAATTTCTGAGACTTATATCGGAAGCAAAGCAGTTTACTTCCTCCGCCAAAAAATTTAAAAAGCACCTAAAAGGGTGCTTTTAAATTTTCGGGGCGGCGATTCCCCTTCCGTCATTTTCCTGACGGAAAATGCTCCAGGGCCCGGGCTCGCGGTTTTTGCCTTTCGGTTGCTCGCCTATACGGCTCGCACCCTCAAACAAAAACAACGCTCCGCCCTTCGAATCCCGACGGAAGCAAAGCAGTTTACTTCCTCCGCCAAAAAATTTAAAAAGCACCCAAAAGGGTGCTTTTAAATTTTCGGGGCGGCGGGATTCGAACCCACGACCTCACGGTCCCGAACCGTGCGCGCTACCAACTGCGCCACGCCCCGTAAAATTGTTTAGGTTAAAAAAATCGGGGAACCGAGAATCGAACTCGGGACCTCTCGCACCCCAAGCGAGCGCTATACCACTAAGCCATTCCCCGAAATAACTACCAAATTTAGGTTACCCAAAACAGGCACCTATATATATTTTAGCATTCTTTTAGGATTTGTGAAAGGGTTTCCCTGATTTCTTTTAAAAATCTTAAATTTTTTGCACTGTAAAAATTTGGATCTTCTTTGCTGCCACCGATTGAAAAAAAACGGTTTAAATGTTTTTTCGCGCCAGAAACGGTCATCTTATGTTTATAAATAAGTTCTTTGATTTGCAATACAACTTCCACATCTGATTTAGTGTATCTGCGATGATGTGATGCTTTTTTAATTGGGCTTAAAGCAGTAAAATTTTTTTCCCAATACCTTATAGTATATTCCGGCACGCTGCAAATACGGGCCACTTCGCCAATTGTAAAAAAATCTTTTTTAGTTAATTCTTCTAAAGTCATTTTAAAATATTTTCAGATGGTTTAAACTTCACACGTTTTTTTGAAGGTACTTCCACAATTTGCCCTTTTGGGTTTTTTATTACAAGCGGTGCGCTTTGCCTTACTTTAAAACTACCGAAGTTTGAAAGTACAACCTTTTCACCTCTTTGTAAATTTTCTTTAATTATCTCAAGTGTTTTGTCCACGGCAATTTTAGCTTGCTGTTTATCAAATAAATAATTTGAAAGTTCTTTAATTAACTCTTCTTTATTCATCTTTAAAACCAAGTGCTTTAAGCAAAGTATTTGCCGGTTTATCTTGTACAACAATTTCCCAAATAGCATTTATTACAGGGCAATTTAAATTATTTTTATTGATAATATCGTTTACACTTTGCACGGAATTTAAACCTTCTGCAATAGTTCCAACTTGTTTTTTTGCTTCTTCCAAATTTAAACCTTGGCCTAATTTTTCACCCAGGCGGCGGTTCCTGGAAATAGCGGACATTCCTGTTAAAATAGCATCACCCAAACCACATAAACTATATACAGAGTATAAAGTGCAACCTTGGCTTAACATTATTTTACTCATTTCTTGCATAGCTTCTGTTAAAAGAGCGGCTTTTGTATTTGCACCTTCACCGATACCATCTAAGATACCGCAACCAATAGCCACAACATTTTTAATGGCTCCGCCATATTCTGCACCGCGTCTGTCTTTTGAAAGTTCAAAGCAAATCGGTTTTTTTGTAAGTTTATTTTGCAATTCCTTTAATAAGTCTTCATCATAACCAGCCAGAGTAATTTTAGTAGGTATATCGCGTGCGACTTCTAATGCGAAACTCGGTCCGCTGAAAGCTACCACTTTATTTTTAAAAGTAGGTAATTCTTCTTCAATAATTTCGCTCATTGTTTTAAATGTTCCGTCTTCAAGCCCTTTTGCAGCATTTAAAACCGGTACAGACTTACCGTTTAAAATTCTTTTTAGTTGTTGGCAAACATTACGCACCGCTTTTGAAGAAAAAACAAAAACAAGCAAATCTGTACCTTCTACAGCAGTTTTTAAATCATTAGTTAAAGTGTATGTGTCATCAAATTTAAAATTTGGGATATTAGGGTGTGCGCCGCCATTGGCTTTAATAGTATCAAGCAAGTCTTTAGAATATTCCCAAACACTTACTTGCATACCAAGATTATGCAAATGTCTTGCAATTACGCTGCCCCAAACGCCGGCACCCAAAACAGTAGCTTTATTTAACATTTTTCTTAGAGCCGTCCTCAAAATTAAGTTCTTTATGTGCTAACATCCTTTTAATGTTCGGTATATGTTTATAAATAACTATTGCCGCCACGATAAGACAAAAAATTATGTACGGTAAACTAGCACCGGTAAGCCAAGCGGCGATAGGTAAAACTACACAAGCCAAAATTGACCCCGGGGAAATACGGCCGGTTCTCCACACAACAATTATAAAAGATAAAAATGCTATCAGGGTTGGTATAGGAAGCAAAGCCCCAAAAACACCTGCTGAAGTCGCAACACCTTTACCGCCGCGGAATTTAAGAAACACAGTCCACATATGTGCGCAAATCGCAATGAAGCCGCAAGCAATAGGTAGCCAAGCAGCTTCCGGTGCAAGAATTTTTGCTAAAATTACAGCGACGGCCCCTTTTAAAGCATCACAGGTAAAAGTTGCCCAGCCGGCTTTTTTACCCACGATTCTATAAACATTTGCTGCACCTGGGTTACCGGAACCATAATTTCTAATATCAAAGCCTTTAATCTTTTTTGTAATTAAATATCCTGACGGTATTGCACCTAAAAAATAACTCAAAATAAGAGCACTAACTATTAACATTTTGAGCATCCTCCGCCCTATTTGTTTCTTTGATTAAGGCTTGAAAAGTGGTCATAATTCCGTTATACTTTTCATCAAATTCTTTGGTAGTATAAGGCAAGCGGTAAGTCCAATTGTCCGGGCTTACTGTGCCTGGTACATTGATTTGGTCTGTAGTTCCAATAATATCTTGTAAAGGAAATATTGCCAAATCCGAATTTGAGCCTAAAACTCTTTTTAAAATTTCTACATTTACTTCTTGTGTATAAGGTATATTGCCATCAGTTTTTTTTGCAGAAACCATTTCCCAGAAATTTGCCCTTTGCCAGGTCGGCATTTCTTCCCACCATTGTTTCAAAGTTGTTGTGTCATGCGTAGAAGTCGTAGCAAGTGAGGCACTTGGGTACTTGCGTGGCTCGCGGAAAATTTCATTATCTTTTTCCCATCTTATTACGCGGTATCCCGGCATATGTATTTCTTTCATATACTCACGCATATAATCAGGTATTACGCCTAAATCTTCCCCGACAGGTAATTTGTCTTTTGCGGTTTCCGTAACTGCTTCCAGGAATTTTTCCCCACGTGATTTTTGTACTGCTTCATCGGAAATATCATAAGCACCTATTTCATCACCCGGTTTAAAAATCCAGGTTCTGAAGAAACCTACCAAATGATCTAAGCGGAAAATATCATATATTTCGCAGGCACGGTTTATTTTGGAACGCCAAAAATTAAAATTTTGTTCTTCAATTAATTTCCAATTATAAGCCGGAAGGCCCCATTTTTGCCCGCCTTGTGCGAGGGCATCTTTTGGTGCTCCTACTTCAGTATCAAGTAAAAATTTTGTTTGATTTGCCCAAACATCAGCACTGTCAAAATTTACTCCAAATGGTATATCTCCAAAGAGAGATACATTTTTTTCTTTAGCATAATTAATGGCCTTTTCAAGTTGTTCTTGAGCAATCCATTGAATGTAACAAAAGAACATAACTTGCCTTTCATTTTTTACTATAAAGTCTTTAATTGCTTGTATTTCTCTATTCTTTAAGTCATCGGACCAAAATTTCCATGAAGACCAATTATATAAATCTTTTGCTGTTCTAAAAATTGCATAAGATAAAAGCCAAGTAGCATTTTTCTTTTGAAATTGTAAGAAGTCTTTCCATCTTTCTGTTTTGGTTTCTTTTTCTTCTTTTTCAAAATATTCGTAAGCAGCCCACAATGCACGATATTTAGCCGGTTTTATTGTATCAAATTGAACCGAGGAATTTGTACGCCAGCTTTCAATATCCCCTTTTAGATCTTCCAAAATTTCTTGTGCGGCTTTACTTTTTTGTATTTCCGGAACATCTTTAATACTTATATATATAGGATCAATAGCATAGGCACTTAAAGCACTATAAGGGCAATGTTCGCGTGGGGAGGTTTCCCAAAGCGGAAGTATTTGTAAAACTTTTATATTATACTTTGAAAAATATTCAATCCATTCCTGTAAAGAAGACATATCCCCGCAACCCCAATCTTCTGTTCCTTTCATCGCGGAAAGCGGTAAAGATACTCCTGCAGAACGTTTTTGTAAATACGGATTTTTGCTTAGATCAATCATAAATACCCCTTATTATTTAATTTAGTTTTTACGGCATATGGCTTCAATTTCAATTAAAGCCCCTTTCGGTAAAGCAGCCACTTGCACACAACTTCTTGCTGGTGGATTTTTGGCAAAAAATTGCCCATAAATTTCATTCATATCAGCAAAATCTGCTAAATTTGTTAAAAAAACTGTTGTTTTTAAAACATGGGCATATTCCATTTTGCATGCTTTTAAAACTTGCCCCATATTTTCAAGAACTTTCCTAGTTTGTGTTTTGATATCACCGCCGACAAGTTCACCAGTAACGGCATCAGCAGGCAAGCAACCAGAGATAAAGGCCCAACTTCCGTTCCTAACAGCTTGGGAATAAGGTCCTATTGCTTTTGGTGCACTATCGCTTGAGATTATTCTTCTTGCCATAAAATTCTCCTAATATCAATATGTACATATATGGTACCATATTTAAAGCATTTGTGGATATTAAAATTTACAATTATAATTTTTGGGTGATGGAAACTAAAGTATAAAATTTATTATTATCAAAGTACCAAAAATTTTTGTATAATATAATAAAGTACTCGCTTTATTAGTAGGGGTAAAGCAGCTCTTGGTTGCGAGTGCTTTTTTTATTGAACATTTTGTTTATTTTTAGGAGGATATTAATGAACGATACAACAAAGCAAAAACACCCTTCAGGGTTATATATGCTTTTCATGGTGGAAATGTGGGAAAGGTTTAACTATTACGGTATGCGCGCTTTGCTTGCCTTGTTTATGATCAGTGCCGTAATTCAGTATTCCAAGGCCACTTCCAGTAAAATTTACGGTATGTTTACCGCTTTGGTTTATCTCACACCGGTTATCGGTGGGTATTTAGCGGATAGATTTATCGGCAAAAGGCATTCTATTACAATCGGTGCTATTTTGATGGCTTTAGGTCAATTTACTCTTGCTTCTTATGAACTTGTTGACCCTAAACTTGCTTTATTTACCGGTCTTACTTTGATTATTTTAGGTAACGGTTTCTTTAAACCGAATATTTCAACAATAGTCGGCGAACTTTATCCACCAAAAGATCCACGCCGTGATAGTGGTTTTACCATTTTTTATATGGGTATTAATGTCGGTGCTTTTATTGCCCCGTTCGTTTGCGGTTATTTAGGCCAACCCGACAGCGTTGCTAATATCGCCGAAGCCT
>JAZRHA010000051.1:0-10757 GCA_045644515.1 Elusimicrobiaceae bacterium
ATTTTATCTAATAAATTGTTTTCTACTTTTTCGTTCATTGTTGTTTTACTTGGAATTTTTCATTTAATTTGCATTATATAGCTTTCCATAATTTCATCATATAAAGGATTTGTTAACCCTTCAATAGCAGGGAGAAGAACACTTGCAAATTGGACTGGATCTTCTTCCATATATTCTACCGAGCAAGGCAGCATATAGTAGGCATATTTTTCTGTATTTGTTGCAGTGCCGTTTTTTATTTTTGCTTTGGTATTTGCAGGGTTTAAAGAATTTGCAAAAGAATTTCCGTTAGCATCTACTTGGACAATCTTATCTAATATGTATAAACTGCCAAGCACAGTTATTATTCCGGTTAAACCGGCTATAGAACGGGCTGCTCGCGTTCCGATTTTAGTTGTTTTAGGGGCTTTTTTAACTACTTTTGTTGTTTTATCAGATTCCTCAAACATAGTTGTCAGTACGTCTTCATATAAATCAATATAAAGGTTAGCCTCTGCGCTTGATTTTCCAAACTGTGTTGGTACTATATTAAAATTCGGCTTATCAGCGAAATCCCTAATCATTCCTATTAGTTTTTCTTGAGCCGGGCTAATTTGTTTATTTGTAGCCATAAATTCTGCAAACTGCTGCGGGTTTAAAACGCTTAAGAAATCTATCATCTTAGCTAAAGTATTTTTAGATAATTTCTTAGTGGCTTCTTGCGATATTTTACTGTATAATATGTTAAGTCTTGTTGTTATAGTATGCAGATCTTTATTTTCAATTCTAACAAATTCTCTTAACAAATTATTACCTGCAGATGTGTGGGGCGGGTTTTTCCCCATTTTCTTTGCCAATTCCTCAGAGAGTGCTTGATTTTCTTCTATTTTCTTTGTTACTTGAGCCAATAATTTTTTAAAAAAGTCCTCTGTATTTTTTTCATTGGAGAAATCTAAACATTTAACTGCCTCTTTCTCAAATTTTCTGTACAGTTTTTCAAAGATATCCGCATTTTGCTCAAAATCGGCATAATATAGTCTGGTAATTATAGATTCAATATCCGGGTTAAAATCTTTGATAAGAAAGTCATTCGGTGATTCATTTATTATTGTCTCCACTATTAATTTATTTTGCTCATTCCATATTATGTTGTAATTAGAAGTAGGTGGTATAAAATAAAAATCCGTCTTATAAGGGTATCTGATAAAATAACTTTTATTTTTACTCATAGTCTCTTTTTTAATCCTTATTTTAATAGGTTTATTAATAGGATCCCCGGTAAGGTTAATAATTCTTTTTTGATAGTAATCCGCTACAACATCAGATGTGTTATTAGATACATCTGAATACGCTTGTATTAATAAATCAAAGAAACTATTTTTACTTTTTTCCAATTCCTTAAACGCTTCTGTGGCATCCTGCAAATTTATTAGAAATTTTTCATAATCTTCCAAAATATTTTGTAATTCCCTTGCCTGAGCTTTACTATAACGGGATAGATCACGAGTAGAGCGGTATAGGGCTTCAATTCTTTTTTGTAAAATACGTTTTTGCTCTACTATATTCATTTTGCCGGGATTTGTATTTGACATCACAAACTCAACCTGGGCTCGTAGTTTTGAGGAAGGATCTGCCATTTGTACATGGTAAAGAGGCCCAGAAGTTGCTTTTTGTGCAAAACTGCCGACGGGTAAACAAGTTATTGTCATTATTGCCGATAGAAAGATGCTTAAATATTTTTGAATTATTTGTTTCATATTTTTCTCCTGAAAAATCAGTATATGATATATTGTAAGAATTTATTTTTTCCCGCACAAGGGTATTTAGACCTATTTTGAAATAGAACTTTTGGGTACTTGTGATCTGAAAGTAAAGCATAAAAAACACCCCCATGAATTTTAACAGTCATGGGGATGTTTTTTGCCTCTACTACTCAAAGGGCATGTAGTCAGTTATTACTTTTTACAAGGTCATTAATCCCCCCGTAAAAGCGTATATGGCCGCGCAGGCAATAAGTAAAATTAATACCATTACTACCTTTTCATGTTTACTGAAACATGGTTCTGTGGGTGCATTTTGACGTCGGGCAATCATAAAGACCGGTATGCCAAGTGCAATAAATACAAAGGCCATAAATAAATATTTAAGCCCGGCTGCATAAACAAGCCATAAACCAAAAGCCGTACCGAAAATACCGCTGACTAAAGCAAAAAATCTGCCATGCGGTGTAATTTTTTGATACTCGCCGTCTTCGGTTAATTTCCACAAATAAAGTGTGCTGAAAATATATGCCGGCAAAACCATAACGCCCGTAATACTCAGCATAGTGTTCCATGCATTATTTGAGAAGTAAACGAGTAGCATTGCAAGCTGCATTACAATGCTTGTCACCCATAAAGAAACGGACGGTGTGCCTTTGGAATTTTCCCTTGCAAAAATTTTAGGGAATGTTCCGTCAAGTGCTGCTGATTGCGGTATTTGCGCAGCAATCATTGTCCAGGCAAGCCAACTAAATAAGACGGCAATTAAAAGCCCGATATTCATTAAATAACTACCCCATGGGCCAACTAAATGTTCCAAAACGCCTGCGGTTGAAGGGTTTGCAATTTTTGCAATTTCCGCTTGTGTCATAAAACCAAAAGGCAAAAGTGAAAGCAAAACATAAATGACTAAACATCCGCAAAAACCGAGGAAAGTTGCCCTGCTTACCGCTTGTTGGCTTTTTGCGCGGCTTGATAAAACCACAGCGCCTTCAATACCTATAAAAGCCCAAAGTGTTACAAGCATGGTGCTTTTTAGTTGCGCGCCGAAGCCGCCTAAACTTTTTGCATTTGTACCCAAGTTTCCCCAAAAATCATAATTAAAATGATTTGCGTGGAAGGCAAAAATACAAATAATTATAAACAAAGCAAGCGGCACAAGTTTTGCAATAGTGCCGATAACGTTCATAACCGAGGCCTGCTTTACACCGCGTAAAACAATAAAATTAAAGCCCCAAATTAATGCAGATCCGCAAATAATGGAAAGTAAATTATTCCCCCCCGCAAAATGCGGCGGAAAGAAATAATTTAAAGCATCCATCGTTATAACTGCATAACCAACATTCCCAAAAATCTGGGAAAGCCAATAAGCCCACCCGATAGAAAACCCGGCATAGTTCCCAAAACCGTTGCGGGCATACATATAAATGCCGGCAGTTAAATCCGGCTTGACGCGGGCCAGCACGCTAAAGGTATTTGCAATAAAGTACATACCTATACCTGTTATAACCCAGGCGATAAGTACCGCACCTGCCGCCGCCCCTTGCGCCATATTTTGGGGGAGGGAGAAAATCCCGCCCCCTATCATAGAGCTTATAACTATTGCCGCAAGCCCGATGACGCCGAGCTTGCCATTGTTATTTTGGTTGTTTTCCCCCATAATACCCCCAATTAAACCCTACTTATGCAACACAACAGGTGCAGCATTTTGGAAGTTTAAAAAGCCCATAACCGTCAAGCAATACGCAAAAGGTTGCGTAATGTTTATATAGTTATGCCAAAATTGAAATTCACTGTGTTTTTGTACACCGCGTATTTCAAGTTCGTGGTTTAAAGATTTATTAAGCCACATTTCGGCATGGCCTTTGGCAATATCGTCGTCAATATGAGTGTCAAAATATTCCACATATTCTGCCGCCCATCCGCCGATAAGTTCACCGCCGGAGTTTTTACCCCAGCAAATGCCGATACCGGTTGCTATGGCTTTATGGTCCTCAACTTTTGCACCGTTGCCGGCCATAATAACCTCAAGCACTGCACCGTGTTTAAAGTTATTGCAAACTTGCTCAACAGGTACAATATTACCAAATAATTCCTTCGGCAAAACCGAGGTATAAGGTACTACATTGAAGTTTTCTATTTTTGCTTGCAGCAAAGCGCTGTCATAGCAAAAAGTTTCAAACGGTTGCGGCGGAATGCCGTCGTTTGCTTGCCCTGCACCGCCTGAAATAAAGGCTAGTGTCGGGTATCTTGTTCCGTATTCATTATTATTCATTTATTTTCCCCCTTAAATATAAACTGCTAAATCATTAAAGTGGCTCTTAAAGTAAAGACGCTCACCCAACCGCTGTCTGCTTTAAATGCGGCGCGGTTATACATCTGTAAATCCGGTGTGATGGTTAAGTATGAACCTAAACCCCAAACCCATTGTGCTTCAAAGACTGTTTCGCCTGTGCGGACATAAGCCGGGGCGTAAACATCCCTTGCAATTCTGTTATAAGCAACACCGACGGTGATTGCATCAAGCGGATTTCTGTGAAGCGGGTTTACAAAAGCCATACCGAGCATATAAGAATTCTTTATCGGCGCAACGCTGTTTGAAGAACCGTTTGCACGCCCGAACATTACTAAATTATTGCAGAGGTTTTGTTCCATATTGAAACTCCACCCCATTGAATGCCCGAGTTGTTTTTCAACTGAAGGTTGATAGTAAACTAAGCCGGAATATTGGCCTTTACCTAAACCGAAAACATTGTTAGGCGTATAAGTTACAGAACCAAAGCCGGTATATTTCCCGTCAAAAGCGGTATTAACGCGCATTACAGAACCGCTAACATTTGTGGCATCCTGGTAACCGCCTGCGATAGTGAGTTCCTTCATAGGTGTAATTTCAGCATAAATACCGAAACTTGCCGTAGGGTAAGTTGCGCTTGCATTTTGGGACATTGAATAGTTTATTAAACCCGTTTGTTGGTTTGAATTATAGGTGGTACCGTCAAAATTATATATCGGGTACTGGCCGATAGCCCAAGAAAGCCAGCTTAATGCACCGCCCCAAGTATGATTAAATGTTAATTGGGAAAAGATATTTTGCCTTCCCGGATAGTCATTAATTGGCGTTGCAACACCCAGTTGCCCGTCAAGTGTAGTGCCGGAAAGCCCCCAGTATCTAACCAAAGTATAGTTAAAATTAACTTGTGCCGAGCCAAGCAAAGAGTGCGTGTTAAATAAGTCAAGCTGAGCATAAGGGTAATAAATATTTTGTAAAGCGGTTTTATGCCCGTTTGGTGCACCGCGCTGCGCAGTTAAAGACCAATCAAGCCCGTAGGAAAAACCATAATTTTTCTTTAAGCCTTTTTTGAAGTTGGAATAGGCACTGTCCGCTTCGTTATAATAGTAAGTGTACATACTACCCAAACGTCTTTCATGGCGTGCCGGGATTTTTACTTCCGTTATGTCTTCATAAATATACTCGTGAATAAGCGGCGTAACATACACTATGCCCTCACGCGCTTGCATTTCACTTTGCATATTTAATTGATTTGTCATTTGGCGGCCTTGGTTGTAATTTAGGCTATTGTGTTGATTGTGGTGCATATCGTTATGGCCTTCTGTTTTGGAATTTTGAGTTTGTGCAACGGCGTTAGCGGAAACCCCAAAACATAAAGCGAACGCAAACACCGCAGTTATTAGTTTTCTCATACAACCTCCTTTAGTTGTAATCAGCTTTAATGCTTTTATTGCTGATATAATATATTTGCATTATTTTAATATAATGTCAAGTGATTAGTTTATAATTATTTTAGATTAGTTTATTTTTTGTACTTTTTGTATTGTATACACCATTTTTTAGGGCCTATAAAATTTAGGTCTAAATTTAAAATTTTTAAATATCTTCTATCATAAAAATTTTTACAAATAAAGTGAAAAACCTAATAAAAAATTGCTATAATGATTAGACAGTCTTAGGAGGGTTTATGAAGATTTCAAAAACTATATTAAATAAATTGCTTAAAAAAGCAAAAGAGAGTTTAAAAAATTCTTATTCGCCTTATTCACAGTATCGCGTTGCGGCGGCGGCACTTGCCAAAAGCGGTAAAATTTACGGCGGAACAAATATTGAAAATGCCTCTTACGGCTTAACAATGTGCGCCGAGCGTTGCGCTATTTTTAAAGCAATCAGCGAAGGCGAAAAGGAAATACTGGCCCTATATATAATAGTTTCACAAGACCCGAAATTGCCCGAGGCCACCCCTTGCGGTGCTTGCCGCCAGGTTATTGCGGAATTTGCACGCCCCGATGCCCCTATTTATACACTTAATTTACAGGACAAAAAACCGCCTGTAATGCGTAAACTTAAAGAATATTTACCCAATGCTTTTACACCTAAGAATTTGGAATAAAATATAAACACCTGATTAAAACCCATACCAAATCTGTATGGGTTTTTTGTATAATAAAATTATGAAAAATTTTTTAATTTTCGTCTTATTGTTCTTTTGTGCTTTGCCTTTATTTGCACAGGAAGATTTTAACTACAGCACTAAAATTATTTTGAGAAAAGATGCCTCTGCCGAAATACAGGAAAGAATAACTTTTTATACAGACTCGGAAATTGAATTGCCCGTATTAAAAAGAGCAATTAAAACAAATACGGAATTAAAAAAAATTTCCATGCGCGGTAATCTTGTGTACCTTGATTTTTTTGCGGACAGAATAGGAAATACCACCTTTATACAAACCCGCATGAACCCATATTCCCACGTGGGTAAAAATCAAATTACTTTATCTTATATTATACCTGATGCCGTTTATTCTGACTTCGGTAAAGATGTTTTTAAGTTTGACTTAAATTTATCAGATTGGTCTTACAAATTCAAACAGGGAACACTTTCATTTAAAGTAGACGGAAGCCATGTAAATAAAGATACTTTGCTGAAAGTAGATGAAAAGTTTTTTAGTGCGGAAGAAGGCAAAGAATTAATTTTAACACCTTTTTTGGATAAAAATATTCTAGTTTACCTTTCTTTCGAAGAAGGTTTTTTTGACAGTTATTCCGTCGCCTTCCATCATTTGCGTAATCTCTTAAATATATTACCGATATTTGTTATGCTTGTTATGTTAATTTGTTGTTATTTTGTTTGGAGAAAATACGGTAAAGACCCAAAAGGCCCGTTTGTTACGGAGTATGAACCGCCGAGAGACATTACCCCCGCTTTTGCAAAATATATTTTACATAGGCAAGAGCCGATAGACTTTTCTTATGTAACTATAACTTTAATAAATTTGGCAATGAAAGGTTATATAAAGATAAGTAAATATAAAGGGCAAATTTGTTGTACTTCTTTAAAAGGAACAAATTATTCTGAACTTGTTGAGGAAGATAAAATAATTTACGAAAATTTATTTGCCTATTCCCCCACTTTAGTATTGGATAATACCAACGCCACATATATACAAAATGCCTTTAAAAAAATGATAGACAGGATGATTGTAAAAGGAGAGGACTTTTTCCGTGCCAATGTATATCAAATGTCTATACCTTTGGGCATACTTTTGCTTTCCTTTTTGGTTATTTATACCTCTCAAAATCAATTTGCAACTTATGTTGCTAAATTTTGTTTTGGTATATCTTTGGTTAGTTTTGGCTTGTTATTTATGTTTATTGATAATATTTCCCCCCAATATATAAAATCATATCGCCGCTTAATGGGCTTTAGGCAATATATGTTAATAGCGGAACAGGGGCGCGTGCATTTTTCTAATCCTTTTGATAAAGAAAGGCTTTTTTGCGACTATTTACCGTATGCTTATGCTTTCGGTATGGAAAAGCAATTAATAGCAAAATTTAAGAAAGAATTCGATGAAAGAATAATTCGACGTTATCAGGAATATTTGGGCAGTGTTGAGGCAATCTCACAAGAACAAATAAATTCTACTTTGTCTACTATTTGTGTTGTGGTAGGTGTTGGTGTTGCTGCTGCAGCAGTTGCAACAGGCGCTGTGTCAACCCCGACTATATGGCGAATACTGGGAGGGTTTTTCGGCGGAGGTAAAAAATAATAATTATGAACAAATATTTTACAGGTTTAGTTGATACCTTGCAAAAAATTGACGATACACAAAATAATGCGATGGAACAAGCGGCGCAGACTTTGGCTGAAACTGTTTTAAACGACGGCCTTATTTTTACGCTTGGTAACGGGCATAGCCATAGTGCTGCTCTAGAAGGGTTTCATCGCAGCGGCAGCCTTGCGTGTATCAGCGCGATTTTAGATGACAGTTTTAATTTCCGCCCAAGTGCGCATAAAGCCACAGATTTGGAGCGTAAAGAAGGTTATATTTTACCTATACTTAAAAAGCATACAATGACTGCCATAGACACAATAATAATAATTTCAAATTCAGGCCGAAACCCCGCCGGTATTGATGCGGCAATTTACGCAAAAAATAAAGGTTTAAAAGTGATTGTTATAACAGCAGCCGGTGCACATAAAGAAACAAAATCCCGTCACTCAAGCGGAAAAATGTTACGTGATTTTGCCGACGTTTTAATTGATAATTGTTGCAAGAAACAAGAAACAGTTTTGACTTTAAACGGCAAAAGTGCCGGGCCGGTTTCCTCTTTAGTGAGCGGGGCGATAATGAACAATATTTTGTTCCGTGCCGCGGAAATTGCGGAAGAAAAGCGACCTAATTTCCCCCTCCCTTTCTACAAGAGCAGTAATGATATTGGCGGAGATGAAAATAATATAAAAATCGCCCAAAAATATAAAGGCAGAATTTTATTTTTGGAATAGGAAGTTTGCAAATTCAATTTTGTGTCGGCTAATTCTTTTTGGTAAATTTTGATTTTTCTGCTCCTAAAGTACCGAAATTACGCTTCGCTTCATATACTTCGCGGTACTAGTCGTCGCAGAGAAAATAAAAATTTCCTCAAAAATATTTGCCGGGTTAGTGCCCTCGGTTTGACTTTATTAAATTTTCTACTTGGGGTAAAAGTAAAAAGAACATATAAAAAAAGGGTTGCTTTAGGCAACCCTTTTTACGGTAAGGATAAATGTTTTATTTGTTTTGGCTTTTCCTTATGGAGTCAAGCATTTGTTTGTAAGCAGATGGTTCCATTCTAAGTATAGCGCCATGATTATAGTCTGTTTTCTTCAAATATTCGCCGTGAGGTATTTTTTGAATCTCTTTAAGGACAGATTTATTTAATGGCATTTTTTTCAATCTCGCTTTAGGTGTATAAGCATCAATTAAACCGGCTGCTTCTTCATTTTGAAATTTTTGTGTAATTTCTGCCAACGGGGCAACTGTAGTTCCGGCTTCATTGAGTTCAACATCAATATTAGCTTTAAAACCTGCTTTTAATAATGTTTCCAATACCTTGTTGTGGTTTGTTTGAATTGCAAAAACCATTAAGTCATATTGATCTTTATTTGATATTTGATTATCTTTAATGGAATTAATGGCGGCCGCAAGCAATTTTTCATAATCAATAGGTAAGTCTTCATTCATTTGATTAAATAATTGTACGACATCAATATATGATTTTTGAACTGTGTTTAGGGTTGGGCGTTCAATATTAATATCTTGCCTGATAGCTTCTACGGTATCGTGATAATCACTGTATAATTGTGCATATGCAGGTGCGCTGAGCAAAGTACCCGCTAAAATGGCAATTGCCGGAAGTAAAATGTTTTTTGTTTTCATAATAAATCTCCTTTTGTTAATTTCTAATTATAGTTTAACAATAATAGCGTTTTATAACAAGGGCAAAAAGACCTAGAGACAAGGGCAAAAGGTCCTATATAAAAGTTCAAAAGGTCCTATTACTGGATATTATCATTTAAAAATGCTAAACTAAATTCTTTGGAGGAGAATTTTATTTATGCGCATGTTAGATTTAATTATTAAGAAGAGAAACAATTTACCCTTATCCCAGGAAGAGTTTAATTTTATCGCCCAGGGGGCAGCCAGTGAATCGGTGCCGGACTATCAGTTATCTGCATTTTTAATGGCTTGCTTTTTAAACCCATTATCCAAAAAAGAAACCGCTATGCTTACAAAAGCCATGGCCTATTCCGGCAAGCGGCTTGACTTTAAAAATATCAAAATACCGACGGTAGATAAACATTCAACCGGCGGCGTCGGGGACGGTATTTCTTTGGCACTTGCGCCGCTTGTTGCTTGTGCCGGGGTGGCGGTGCCGATGATGGCCGGCCGTGGGCTTGGGCATACAGGCGGCACTATTGATAAACTTGAATCGATGAAAGGTTTTCAGGTCAACATTAAAACGCAAGATGTTTATAAGCAAATAAAAGCGATAGGGCTTTGTATGTTGGGTCAAACTGCGGACCTTGCACCTGCAGACAAAAAACTTTATTCCTTGCGCGACGTAACCGGCACAGTTGAAAGCAGGCCTTTAATCACCGCAAGTATTTTGTCAAAAAAATATGCGGAGGGTGTTAAGGCCCTATTTATAGATGTAAAATACGGTTCCGGCGCATTTATGCAAAAATATAAAGATGCAAAAGAACTTGCCAAAACTTTAGTGGAAACAGCCAAAATGCTGGGCCTAAAATGTTGTGCACTTTTGACTGATATGGACACACCGCTTGGGCGTGCCGTCGGTAATGCAAACGAAATGCGCCAAAGTATTGAAATTTTAAAGGGCAATAAAAATATTGCGCCTGATTTTTATGAACTTTTGCTTGAAAGTGCCGCTTATATGCTTTTAATTTCCGGTAAAGAAAAGAATCTTGCCAAAGCGCGTACTGTTGTGAAAAATATTTTAACAAGCGGTAAGGCTTTTAAGAAATTTAAGGAAATGCTTAAATGGCAAGGCGCAAACCCTGATATTGCGGACCATCCGGAAAAGTATTTAAAAAACTCCAAACTTTGCACTTTGATTAAAGCGGATAAGTCAGGATTTATTACACGTTTAACCGCAAGAACTGTTGGTGGAGCGGCAGTTTTGCTTGGTGCGGGGCGCGGTAAAATGGAAGATAAAATTGC
>JAZRHA010000052.1:0-1891 GCA_045644515.1 Elusimicrobiaceae bacterium
TTACTGATGCCGTTACATCTTGTGGCATTGTTTGCATTGGATTTGTTGCCGCTAAACCTTGTTTCTCCGTCGGTTCTTCTGCAGATTTTACTACCATTGATTCTTTATTCTCTGTTGCCATACTGCCCCTTTAAAGCATTAATTATATAAATTAAACCACAAATGTACCGTCTATACTTTACTCCTTTTACACACGGTCCATTATGACTTCTATTTTATTATAGCATATTTATTGTATTTTGCTACAAAAATTTTTTAAAGCTTAAAATCACTACAAATTTTAAGCCCGTGATTTTTTATTTAAAAATAATTTGTGATTTAATAATTATGGTTTTAAGCGGTCCATTAAGCGCGGGAAAGGTATTGTTTCGCGTAAATGGTGCAAGCCGCACATCCATGAAACAAACCTTTCAATACCCATACCAAAACCGCTATGCGGAACGGAACCGTATTTCCTTAAATCAAGGTACCAGTCAAAAGCTTCAACCGGCAAACCTTGCTCTTTAATGCGTGCAACTAAAGTTTCATAATCTTCTTCGCGTTGGCTACCGCCGATAATTTCCCCATAACCTTCGGGGCCGATCATATCAACTGCCAAAACAACGCGCGGATCTTTGGGATCGCGTTTCATATAAAATGCTTTAATGGCCGTCGGGTAACGATGAATCATAACAGGGCGGTCAAAGTTTTCGGAGATTATTGTTTCTTCATCACCTCCGATATCGCCACCCCATTCAGTCGGGTTACCTTTTTTATTTAAAATTTCAATGGCCTCGGTATAACTTATGCGCGGGAAAGGCTTTTTAATATTTTCAAGTTTTGAAATATCGCGCCCTAAAACTTCAAGTTCTTTGCGGCGGTTCTTTAAAACTTGTTCAACCAAGTAGCAAACAAAATCTTCAGCTAGGTCCATGTTATCATCTAAATCATTGAAAGCAACTTCCGGCTCTACCATCCAAAATTCGGTTAAGTGGCGACGTGTTTTTGATTTTTCCGCCCTAAATGTTGGACCAAAACAATAAATTTTACCAAGGGCCATGGCGCTTGCTTCTCCGTATAATTGTCCACTTTGGGAAAGATAGGCCTTTTCACCAAAATATTCGGTTTCAAAAAGTGTTGAGGTGCCTTCACAAGCGGCAGGGGTTAAAATCGGGGAATCAACCAAAGTAAAACCGTTTTTCCTAAAATATTCGCGAATTGCGAAAATGACTTCATCCCTAATTTTTAAAATTGCAACTTGCCTGCTTGAGCGAAGCCACAGGTGGCGGTTATCCATCAAAAACGAAGTGCCATGTTCTTTGTTGGAAATTGGGTAATCTTTTGCCATTTGCAAAAGTTTAATATCTTTTACACCGAGCTCAAAACCGAGCGGGGAGCGTTTATCTTCCCTAACTGTTCCGGTAATTTCAACGGAACTTTCCTGCGCAAGTTTATCGCCTAGTTCAAAAACTTCCGGTGTAACATCACCTTTAAAGACTACGCATTGTATTATTGCACTGCCGTCGCGCAACTGTAAAAAATGTAATTTGCCGCTTGAGCGTTTATTATAAAGCCAACCTTTAAGGGTAATTTCTTTACCGACATATTGTGCTACATCTGAAATTCTGATTTTTTGCATAAAGACCTCGTATAGTATTTAGTATATTATAGCTTTTTTGAAAGAGTTTGGGTATACTGCAATAATTGTGACAAATCCCCCTACCTAGTAAATAAGCATTTGCAATAATTTATGTCCATCATTCGTTATGTAAATAAAGGCAGCATATAAATCTGCTTATACTTCTTGACATATTTCTATGTTAAATGGTAAAAATATATTATAGGAACAACTCCACCAAAAATTTGGCTAATACCAGTTGACAAAGCTGCACCAAAAACACCTAATCCAAAA
>JAZRHA010000053.1:0-7669 GCA_045644515.1 Elusimicrobiaceae bacterium
AATACTCTTTCCATATTTAAAGTTTTGTTATGTAATGTCTTTTTCAATGCTGTTATTTCTTGAGTGTCCGATAGAGTAGTAACAGCATTACCGTGAAGGCCTCGCCTGATTGCTTGTACTTGATTTTTATATGTTTTGAAAAATTGTGTACATCAATATCATTTTTGAACGGGTAATTTAAATTCTCTGCCAAATTAGTATATATTTTATCTGCATTTGAACGGATTTGTATATACCTGTCCATCATATCCTCAAGTTTTTGTAGTTGGTTTGAGGTATAGCCCCTGTTGTTCCAAAGAGATAATTCAGTAGTTATTTCGTTATTTATTGAAGATAATCGTTGCCTTAAAGCTTCTACACCTTCGGTGGATACTTTCGGTACAGATTTTTCTTGTGCAAATACGTATGTAGGTATATATGTTAATATAAGAAGTGCCGATAGCAAAATGCTTAAAGGTTTTTTTATTATGTTTTTCATTTTTTAATCTCCTGTTATTTTTAAATTTTATTTCGGAATCCCAAAGGGGTGCTGTTTCATATAATCATTCCAAGATTTTTCCCATTTTTCGTCCATTTTTAATTGTTCCTTTTGTTTGGCTATATCCATTTTTTGGACTATATAATCAAGTTGCGCACGCGGTAACAGTAAAGGATAAGACCAGTATGTAGAGGAATAAGATTCCAAATAACTTTCCTCTAAATCTTCTGAAGTTAAGCCTTTTCCTTGCAATAAATCTGCTTGGGACATTGTAACCTGTTCTTTATCCGCAAAAAAACTAATATTGTTAATAGTAATTTGGGCTATTTTGTAAGTGGTTACAATATCTAAAAAGGCCCTGTCAAATCTCAGACGGTCAGTAGTATCGGAAAGTTCTTCTTTGATAAAAAGCAAAGCGTGATAAATAGCCACCATTTCCTGCCTGGCATATTCAATATTTTCTTCGGGTGCTTCTGTTTTACTGTAAGCAAATAATAAATATTGGCCTAAATCTAAACGGAATTGTTTTTCTTTTATTTGCCTTTTGCTGCCGTTACAAAAATGGGCTATAGGTTCCCATTTACGCATTTCATTTGTCACAGGTGCCCTGCCGTTTGTTACTATATAAGCAGTACGAAGGTTATTATAGTTTTCTACCGCTTCGGAACAAATTTGTATTTTCAGGTTTTCTATTTGAGATTTCAATATATTTCTATTTTCAACATTATTTATCATTGCCGATTTATAAATATCAACATCATTAATATTTTCGTTAATGCCTTCCAAAGTCCTCAAAGAATAAGCGATATAATCTGTTGATAAAACATCTATACCGAATATCGTCAAAAATTTAGCGGCTTTCGCCATTTTTACACCGAAACCGGTTTTTGACAAGGCTGCTGTTGCTGCGGCAGTATCCCCGGCGGCTGCACCTATAGGTATTAATTCCCATAAGGCAAAACTCATAGCAGATAGCATAAGCCCGCCGGTAATGAATATTGTTCTTTTATTTGTAAGTTTGCGTTTATATTCAGGGTTTTGTTTAAGAAGATTTTCAATTTCTTTTGAAACTTCTTTGTGCTTTTGTAAAATAAGTAAAACATCATCTTCTGTTGCTGTTCCATCAGGTTCAAAAGCGGTATATTTCCAGTATGGTGATTGTTGCGGATACCTGCTGTAATATAGGAAGTTATTATATGCTTTTTGTATTGCAGATTCCCCTTTGGAATACGGATTACTGGGAGCAGAACTGGAATCAAAAGGATTTTCCTGCATATTCCGCTTTAGTTTATCGGTAAATTGATTTTCATTTGTTTTACCTAAAGTGAAATAATCGTATTCAAAAGATAAATTAGGTTTATAATTAATCTGTTGGGAAAATAATCCAGGTTGCGCACAGTTTATTAACATTAGTGCAGATAAAAAAATAGTTAAATTTTGTTTTATTATTTTCTTCATCTTCTCTTTCACATAATTGGTATATAACTTCATTATAGGTGTTTTCTTTGAGAGCTTCAAGGGTATTTGGGCCTATTTACATATAGGTCTTTTGGGTACCTTTAAAAATAGGGAAAAATAGGCGCCGGGTGTGTATCCGGCGCCTAGTGTGCTTTGAGTGGCAGGCAATATATCGGTATAACTGCAGTTTGATGGTGAGATATCTCTGTTTTTTGTTACTGATATGACTTTTGTGGAAGTGTTACCTGAACTTACAAAGACACTTTAAAAAGTAGGGTTGTATAAAAAACTTCCTTACCGTAAATTAGTTATACAACCCGTCCCCCTTTTCAGTTTACCCCAAACCTAGTAATCAGATATATAATCTAATTACATTATAAATAATAATATAAAATAATTAGTTTGTCAAGTAAAATTTTAAAATAAAAAAAGACCTCGTCGGGTGCATAGGTCCAAATTAGGTCTTTTGTATTAGATTATTTTTCGGTGTTTTAGGGGAGATATTCCCCCCACTTAGCAAGTTATAGTAAGAAATGTTCGGCGGCGGTGTAGGCTTTGGCGGTCCCCGTCTGGGAAATCATATATTCGCGGTTGCGTTTACTGCCTTCAAAAAAGAGCGTTCCGGCCTTGATTTCCGTCGCAATTATGCGGTCAAGACGTTCCGTCGGTTTTAAGTAGCCGGACATTTTTAGAGATTTGGAAAGTTCCAGCGCGCTCATCTTCGTTATTCCGGCGAGCATCTTTGCCGCCGCAAGCGAAATCAAGGCTGCCAAATTGGGTTTCAGATCTCTGACTTTACGTCTTAAAACAATGTCCGTTCCGTCAAGATAGGCGATTTTTGACCATATTTTCCCGTCAATTTGCCAATTTTGCCCGTCGGTAGATTGGGCGGTAGGAGTTGCAGGGGTAGAAACCTGCCTTTCCGCCTCAAGTTGGCGGAGACGTATAGCCGGGATATGTAAATTATACTCGGCAGGTGTAACTCTGATCGGTTCCGGTTGCGACGGCTGAAGTTCTGCTTGCGGTTCTTCTAAAACATTTGCCCCCTCAACTGTCTCGGTTTGAATATTGTTTTGTGGCATTAAAACGGTGTTCGACGCGGTTTCCGCGTGCTGTTGGGGTAGTTGTTGCAGTGCGGTATATTTTTTGCTGAATTGCGGGGCATTTTGGGTTAAAAATTGCTCTTTTTGTTCCAAAACAAAGGGAAGTGAGCCTTCCGCTTCAAACTCTTCCCCCGATTTTAAGCGTAAACGCAGTTTGACCTTTTGGTTTTGGGTACCGGTTTGGGCCCCGGCGCGGTTAAAATTTCGGTAATTTTTGTTTTCAAAATTGTCACTCATACAAAATACCCTCAAAATGTTTTTTTAGCTGATTTTTTACTTTGTAAACAACCTTATGACATATAATATCAATATTTTTTTTATATGTCAAGATATGGCAAAGCAAAGCAATTATATGTCAAACCCTGTTTATATGTATATTTTCAGACGGTAAATTGTTTTGGTTTTGTTTGTTTTTGGGTGTTTATATTTGTTTTTGGGCTTGCAAATTTGCCATATAATTCGAAATTTGCAAAAAAATGCAGAATTTTATGATTTTTGGTTTGCAAAATTGCAAATTTTCCGCTTTTGGTTTTTTGCAGATTTTGTGGTACTGTTAATGCTTTAAAAGTTTTGGCATAAGATTTATGCCAAGATTAAAAGAAATTTGCAGTTTGTGGAAAAAGGAAAATTTTTTAAAATTTTACAAAAAAATTAACAATTTTTGGGATGTGGATGATTTTCGGGTTTTTGAGATTTTGATTTTTGGGGTAGTTTGGGTTAGGGTTTTTGGAAATTCTTGTTTTTGGTTAACTTTTTGCTAAATTTTTTGGAAATTCAGATTTTTTATATTATTCCCTTTCATTTAGTCCCAAAAAGCAATTTTAGCACAATATTTATGCCAAAGATGTAAGAAAGTTCAAAATTGGAAAAAAGGAATTTACTTTGCAAAGAAACGACCTTGGTATAAAATTTATGCCAAGGTTGTAAAGAAGTTACAAATTAAAAAAAACCAAAAATGTTTTGCCCCTAGGGTTGTTTTGAATTCCCCAAAAACAACCCAAAAAAATCCCCCCTTTTTTACAAAAGCGGGGATTTTAGGAAAGTTATATATTATTTTGCTCCGGTGGATTTTAAAAGGTCTATGATTTCTTTATTACCATTTCTTTGGGCTAATTTAAGAACCGTATCGTTTTTATCAGCACCTGCTGCTAATAAAGTTTTTACTACTTCGATATTATTCATAAAAACAGCATTCATAAGAGCGGTATTTCCTTCTTCGTCTTTAGCATTAACATCAGCTCCGGCCGCTAACAAAGTTTTTACTATTTCAACTTCATCTTCCTCCCAATATGCATTTTCTCCTATTCCGTATGTTAAAGCTTGAGATATATCTTTTACATTCATACCAGTATTTAAAAGTGTTTTGACTGCTTGTAAAAAACCATATCCGCTTGCTTGAATTAATGCAGAACCGTCTGCTTTTGCCCCAGCATTTAATGCAAGGATTAAAGTTTCATTGACACCATCTAGAGATTCATCAGAAGGGTTATCTGTATATAGAACTCTATCTAATATAATTTTTTCTCGTTCTTCTTCAGGTATAGCGGCCCCTGCATCCAATAGAACTTTCACGAGATATTGGTTTTTGTCTCTGCACGCTTCCAATAGAGTAGCATTAAGTGTTTGCTGAGAAATTTTTTCTCCACTATTAATTCTTTGTTTATATTGTCTAGCTTTTGCTTTAAAGTTTTCTTCAAATGCAATAGTCCAGGGAATAGGATTTCCTTTTATATCTAAAGGTTGTGCCCCTTTATTTTTTACATCATCTCCATTGGAATAATAAAGAGGCGGAGCCTTTAATTTATTATCTATTTTAGATTTCAACGTTGTAATTTCGTCTTGTTTAAGTATTTTTTCTTTGTTAGTTTCAACCATATTTTTTGGTGTATCAGTTTTGGTTTCTGGAAATAAGGTATTGTTGGAACTTGTATTTTTTTTATTACAAGCAGGTAAAATCAATAAAGCAATTAAAAATGTAAATATAAAATATTTTAAATGAAATTTTTTCATAAATACTCCGTCTAGTAGTTTATACAAGAAAATTATATCAAATGTTTGCTAATAAAAAAAGGCCTGCATTGAGCAGGCCTTTTTGAACTGAAACCCTAAAATTAGAAGCGGACAAAGCGGACAACTTTAAGTTCCGCACCATTTTTCTTGCCGGTTTCGGCAATCAAATCGCGTACTGAAATTTTAGAGTCCTTAAAATAAGGTTGGTCAAGCAAGCAGACATCCTTGTAGAATTTTTTAATTCTGCCGGGGATCATCTTTTCAATTGCTGCTTGAGGTTTGCCTTCGTTCTTTGCTTGTGTTAAGGCGATTTCCTTTTCCTTTTCAACTACTTCGGCAGGAACATCGGCCTCATCCAAATATTGGGCAACCATACCGACGGCTTGCATTGAAAGATCTTTTGCAAATTTCATCATTTCTTCTTTCTTTGAACCGTCACAAGCGCCGTTTGATTTGCAAGCAAGTTCCACGAGAGCGGCTTTTTTGTTGTCGGAGTGCAAGTAGTAATTCATTAAGCAGCTGTCTTGGCCCAAAGTCCAGCAAATGGCCTTTGTAAAGGAAACATTTTCCCCAAATTTCGGGGCAAGTTCATGAATCATTGCTTTGATGGTTTCGTCTTTGGTGTAATCTGCAACAGTCGGGTTTGCAAGCATATAGTCTGCAATTTTATCGACTAAGGCAATAAAATCCGGGGTTTTGGCAACGAAGTCAGTTTCGCAACCAAGATATGCCATAGCAACGGTTTTACCGTCGGCAGATGTTTTGATTGAGATTCTTCCTTCCTTTGTTTCGCGCCCGGCACGTTTTGCCATATCGGCCAAGCCTTTTTTGCGGAGGTAAGTTACTGCGGCTTCAACATCATTATTGTTTTGTGCCAAAGCTTCCTTGCAAGCACCGAGGCCGGCGCCGGTCTTTTCCCTTAAAATTTTGATTTGTTCAAGTGACATTTTCTACTCCTTATTTTTTAAGCTTAGAGGCAAGGGCTTCTTTTTTGGCCTTTTTTTCTTCACGGCCATGGGCCTTTACTTCAGGTTCAAGTTCTTCTTCTTCCTCTAAGGTTTCTTCGGTAATATCTGCACCGATGGCCTTTTTAAATGCTTCTGCAAGAACAGGGTTTTCAACTTCTTTTTCTTCAACTTGTTCTTCTGCAGGGGCAGCGGCTTCCGCACCTTCCGGGGTGACTACGCCGTTTGCTTCATTGCGGCCTTCGATAATGGAATCGGCAATAGCAGCGCAGAATAATTTGATTGAGCGTGCTGCGTCGTCATTACCCGGTATTGGTACATCAATATTATCCGGATCGCAGTTTGTATCACAAACACCGACGACGGTAATGCCTAAAGTTTTTGCTTCGCGGACTGCGCCTTGTGTATCCATCGGGTCAATTACGAAGAGGATATTCGGCAAAGTGCGCATATCGCGGATGCCGCCTAAAAGTTTTTTAAGGCGGTTCATTTCTTTTGTTAAGCGGGAAGATTCTTTTTTGGAAATTGCTTTTAAAACACCTTCTGCTTCCCATTTTTCAAGTTCGGCTAAGCGTTCAACTGATTTGCGGACTGTTTGGAAATTGGTTAAAGTTCCGCCGAGCCACTTTTCACTGATGCAAGGGCAATTTGCTCTTTCGGCTTCAACTTTGATTACATCTTGTGCTTGTTTTTTGGTGCCTACAAATAAAAATTTTGCACCTTTTTTTGATTCTTCTTTGACAAAAGCGCAAGCCTTTTTAAGTTCGCGTGCGGTTTTTTGTAAGTCAAGAATATGGACGCCGTTCCTTTCACCGAAGATATAGCGCCCCATTTTGGGATTCCAGCGTGAAGTTTGATGACCGAAGTGGACACCCGCTTCAAGCATGGCTTTCATTGATACATTACTCATTTTTTCTCCTTAGTAAGTAACGGCCTAAATTTGGGTAGAGGTTACCCAGAGCGGTCGTTTACTTTGGCAGTTTATCGGGGCATTTGATTTACTGATTTTTTTCGCCCGTCAAAATCCGCGTACTTATATTATAGCAAATTTAGAGTAGTTTAGTTTTACGCTTGCGGTGCGGCTTTATTTTTAATAGAATAATGGTATAACGGTTATGTTTAAAAGATGTCCAAAATAAATCTTATGGATAACAACAAGTCACTAAATATGCAATTTGTGTTTTTAAAGTATATACGACGTCTATACATACTTTGCACATTTTGTGCAATCGGGTTGATTATTTGCACGATATTGTGGTCAATGTATTACGACAATGAAGGTTTTGCTGTGACTGCCTTTTACCTGTCTTTAATATTTTTAGTAGGTATATTAATAGCTATTTTCTTAAGGCTTACAATACTATGTAAACATAATTATAAAATTGATTTAAAAAATAATATTATTAAGATAAAAAATTACCCTGTTTTTACACACGAAACACATTTGCTTATTGAGGAATATATAATGAAAAATTCCACAAGGAAGATATTAATTCCCACAATCGATTCTATACGAAAATATAAAAAATATTTTGTGGTTACGATTTGTGGTGATTTTGAATTTTTATTACCTATAACAAGGGAAACCGAAAATTTGGTTTTTGTACATAATAGCATGATACAAAATTTGATAGGTAAACAAAGTAGGATAATAA
>JAZRHA010000054.1:0-7345 GCA_045644515.1 Elusimicrobiaceae bacterium
TAGCAAGTATTTTGAAGATAATTTGAATTTTTCTTTGACGACGAGTACCAAGAAGAACGGGAGCGTAGCGACTCTCGGTACTCTAGGAGAAGAAAAATTTAAATTAGCCCAAAAGACGCCGCTAACAAAAAACTTCGGTTGCAAATTTCCTATTTCATATTACATTTTATCTCTAAAAGTGTTACAATGTAATTATGATAAGGAAGGAAGACCACCTTATAATAACCGGCCTCGGGCTTGAATTTTGCCTAATAATGTGTATTGGTTTTTTTGCCGGATATTTTATAGACAAAAAATGGGATACCTTGCCTTATTTCACTTTAGTAGGTGCATTTTGCGGTTTTAGTTTGGGACTTTATATTTTGATAAATACCGCCTTAAGATTAAGCAAAAAATTAGAAGCACCTAAAGAGGTAAAAAAGTGATAGGTGAGATTTTACAACATCATATTTTAAATCACGGTTTTAACTTTTTGGGAATACAATTCCCAATAAGCCAATTTGTTGCAATGATGTTGCTTGTAAGCGCAGTCATCTTATCTGTTTTTATTTTTGCCGCACATAAAAAAACAGGCCGCTTAAGAACCGTTGCGGAAATGTTTGTAATGTTCGTACGTGATGACCTTGTCCTTCCAAACCTTCACGAAAAGGGCCGTAAATTAGTTCCGTTTTTCTGCAGTTTGTTTATTTTTATTTTATTTTCAAATTATCTCGGTATGCTTCCATGGGCGAGAACTGTTACCGCAAACATTTCGGTTACTGCCGGGCTTGCATTAATCAGTCTATTTGTAATAGTCGGGCAAAGTATTAAACATAATGGTTTTTGGGGTTTTACAAAAACCTTTGTTCCGGGCGGTGTTCCGTGGTGGCTTATACCGCTGATGTTCCCTTTAGAAGTTTTAAGTTTAGTTATAAGAATTTTTGTTTTGGCAGTGCGTTTATTTGCAAATATGACGGCAGGGCATATAATTTTAATTGGTTTAATTTCATTTATTTTTATTATGGGTGCACATGGCATAAAAGACGGTTTTATAACTGCCGGCCCTGTGATGTTTATGACACTTTTTGTTAGTATTTTAGAGTTGCTTGTTGCTGTAATTCAGGCTTATGTTTTTACTTTGCTTACTGTTATTTTTGCCTCATTACAACTTGAAGCACATTAAAGGAGAGTAATATGGAACTTAAATATATTGGTGCAGGTCTTGGTGCTGCAATTGCTGTTATCGGCGCGGCACTCGGTATCGGTAAAATCGGCGCAGCCGCTTTGGATGCAACCGCCAGACAACCGGAAGTTACTGGTGCAGCAAGAATTACAATGATTATCGCAGCAGCTTTGGTTGAAGGTGCTACCTTCTTCGCCTTGGTTATCTGCTTGCTCATGATTTTATAATATGGAAAAACTTTTACAACCGGACCTTGGGCTGATTTTTTGGACTATTGTAAACTTTACCCTTCTTGCTTTGTTGCTTGCTAAATTTGCTTGGAAACCAATAATTTCCGCAATAGAAGCAAGGGAAAAGAAGGTGGCGGATGATATCGCCGCTGCGCAAAACGCCAAAGAAGAAGCAAAAAAAATTGAGGAAAATTTAAAACGCGAGTTAGAAAATTCCTCAAAAAATGCTGCTTTGCGCCTTGAAGAAGCCACAAAAGCAGCCCAAAAGGAACGCGAGCAAATTTTGCAAGATGCACAAAACCAGGCACAAGATATTGTTACCCGCGCTAAAGAGGAAATAAGCCTTGAAACGCAAAAAGCCATAGCAGAAGTTAAAAAAGAATTGGCTGGTACCGCTTTGCTTGCCGCTAAAAAAATTGTAGCAAAAGAAAGCGATATCAAAACCAACAAGGCAATGGTAGAAGAACTTTTAAACGAGATTAAAAAATGAAAACAGGAACTTTAATTCTTGCCACGCGTTATGCAAAAGCATTAGACCGTATTGCAAAAAATACGGAGGATGCCGCGCATAATTTGGCAAGTTTTGAAGAAAGTTTAAAAAGTTTGCAAGGCATTTCCGCTTATTTGGCAAACCCTACAATTAACAGTAAGGTTAAAGAAAAGTTAATAGAAAAATCTTTGCCTGATAATATTGCAAGGGCTTTTTTGAAAGTTTTAATTAAAGAAAAGCGTTTCTATTTGGCAAACGAAATTTTAAAAGAATTAAATATTTTGCTTGACGAAAGACGCGGTATAAAAAGGGCGCAAGTTATAAGTGCAGTTAAGTTAAACGAAGACACAAAAAAGCAAGTTCAAACCGCGCTTGAAAAGTATTTTAAAACAAAACTAACCCTCGGTTTTGAAGAAGACAAAAGCCTTATTACAGGCTTAAAAATTAAAGTGGGGGATTTTTATATTGAAGATTCTTCCCGCTCGCGCTTGCGTGAGTTGGAAAATGTTTTAAGGGAGTAATTATGGCAATCAGACCGGAAGAAATAACTTCTATAATCAAAGAAAAAATTACAAATTTTGTACCCAGTGCAAAACTCGGGGAAGAAGGCACCGTCATCAGTGTTGGCGACGGTATTGCCCGTATATATGGCCTTAATAATGCTTTAGCCGGGGAACTTTTAACCTTCCCGGGCGGAGTGCAAGGCATGGTAATGAACCTTGAGTACGATAATATCGGCTGCGTTCTTTTGGGGGATGACACTAAAGTAAAAGAAGGCGACATAGTTACAAGAACCGGCAAAGTTATTTCCATACCTGTAGGGGAGGCTTTGCTCGGCCGCGTGGTTAACCCTCTTGGGCAACCGCTTGATGGGCGCGGTGCAATTAAAACAAAAGAATTCCGCCCCATGGAAGTTATTGCCCCCGGTGTTGTTGAAAGGCAGCCGGTTAAAGAACCGTTACAAACAGGCCTTAAAGCCATAGATGCCATGGTACCAATCGGTCGTGGTCAGCGCGAACTTATTATCGGTGACAGGCAAACCGGCAAGACCGCTATTGCCATTGATACAATTATCAATCAAAAACAAGAAAACAGCGGTGTAATTTGTATATATGTTGCTATCGGCCAAAAGCAAAGCACGATAGCGCAAGTTGTTAAAACTTTGGAAGATGCCGGTGCAATGGAATATACTATTGTTGTTTCCGCAAGTGCATCTGATCCTGCCTCACTTTTATACGCAGCCCCTTATGCAGGTTGCGCAATGGGTGAATATTTTATGTGGAAAGGAAAAGATGTTTTAATTATTTATGATGACCTTTCCAAACACGCACAAGCATATAGGCAAATGTCCTTGCTTTTGCGCCGTCCGCCAGGCCGCGAGGCATACCCGGGTGATGTGTTCTACTTGCACTCCCGTTTGCTTGAACGCGCTTGCAAATTAAGTAAAGAAAACGGTGGCGGTTCTTTAACTGCACTCCCGATTATTGAAACGCAGGCCAATGATATTTCCGCCTATATTCCAACAAATGTTATTTCAATTACAGACGGGCAAATTTATTTGGATACGCGCTTATTTCGCTCCGGCATTAAACCGGCAATTGATGTGGGTTTATCTGTTTCCCGCGTGGGTGGCAGCGCACAAAAAAAGGCCATGCGTAAAGTTTCCGGCACTTTAAGGATTGACCTCGCACAGTACCAGGAACTTGAAAGTTTTGCTCAGTTTGGATCTGAACTTGATAAAGAATCACAAGCACAACTTTCCCGTGGTCAACGTTTGCGTGAACTTTTAAAACAGCCACAGTATAACCCAATGAAAGTTTGGGAACAAGTTGTATCTTTGTACGCAGGAACAAAAGGGTATATGGGCAGTGTGGAAGTTAGCAATATTTTGACTTTCCAAAATAAACTTTTGGCTTATATTAAAGCAAATAATCAAGACATCATTGACGAAATTACAAAAACCGGCCTTATTGAAGAAGGAACGGAAGAAAAATTAAAGAAGGCAATAGAAACCTTTAAAGCAGTTTTCACGGAGGATAAAAATGCAAAATAAAAAGAAATTTTTAGTAACCGGCGGTGCCGGGTTTGTGGGTAGCAATATCGCCTTTGAACTCCAAAATCAAGGGCATGAGGTAACAATTATTGATGATTTTTCCACATCAAATTTTAAAAACTTAATTGGTTTTAAAGGGGACGTGGTTGCTGCAAATATTTTTGAAGAAATCCCTTTAGATAATTATTATGATGCCATTTTCCACGAGGCCGCAATAACAGATACAAATGTTCACGACCAAAAAAAGATGATGGAAATTAACGTTGAGGCATTTAAAAATATTTTGTATTATGCCGCTGAACATGAAATTAAAAAGGTTATTTATGCATCATCAGCCGCAACTTACGGTAATAGCCCTTGCCCGATGAAAGTATCACAAACCCCGACACCTGCAAATGTTTACGGGTTTTCCAAAGCAATTATGGATAATGTCGCACGCGATTTCGCCGAAGAAAACCATGATATGAAAATTATCGGCCTCCGTTACTTTAATGTTTACGGCCCGGGTGAAACTTATAAATCCGGTGTAACAGCAAGCATGGTTTTCCATCTTTACAATCAAATGAAGATGGGGCACCGCCCGCGCATTTTTAAGATGGGTGAACAGGAAAGAGATTTTGTTTACATCAAAGATATCGTTAAAGCCAATATGTGTGCTTTAAATAACGGTAAAGAAAGCGGTGTTTATAATGCAGGTACAGGTATTGCGCGCAGTTTTAATGATATGGTTGCCTGTTTAAATAAAGAACTTGGTACCAATTTACAACCGGAATATATTGATAATCCATACAGCGCTTTTTACCAACTTAAAACGCAGGCGGATATTTCTTTGACAACTGAAAAACTTGGTTATACCCCTGATTATACCTTGGAAAAGGGTGTAGCAGATTACGTGAAATATTTAGAGGCGCAAAAAAAATAAATGGAAAGTTTACGCGATATTAAACAACAAATTAAGGCCATAAATTCAACTAAGCAAATGATGCTTACGATGAAGATGGTGTCATCAGCGCGCATAAGGTCTGCCCAACAAACTATGCTTAACGGCAGGCCTTTTGCGCAGAAGATGGCTTCCTTAATTGATAATTTGCGTAAAGATATTCAAGATGATAAAAATCCCTTCAGGCAAAATAAATATTACAGGTATTTTGATAATAGTTTGGGTGATAAAAATAAAGTCGGTTTACTTTTAATTACAGGGGACAAAGGCCTTTGCGGTGCTTTTAATGCCGTTACCTTGCGTGAAGCGCTTAGGTGGATAAGAATCAATAAAGATAAGGAAAAATATGTTTTTGTTATCGGCAAAAAAGGGGCGGATTTTGTGCGCCGTATAAAAATGCCTAACCTTCATATTGTCTGTGAACTTATAAATGTTTTTCCGCATATTTCATATGTGCATGCTTCACTTATTAAAGAAAAGTTGGAACAATGTACATTTGAAGAAAATCTTTCCAAAGTAGATTTGATTTATAATAATTTTAAATCTGTTGCGTCGCAAGAACTTGTAAATAAAACTTTTCTGCCCTTTAATTTTAATGAAATTGAAGGCGAAGATGATTTGCAAAATTTCATTTTTGAGCCGGGTATTATGGAAGTACTTATTACTTTGCTTCCGCGTTATATCGGGGCAAATATTTATAGGTTTTTGCTTGAATCACAGGCGGCGGAACTTGCAGCGCGCATGAATGCTATGGAGTCCGCCGCAAACAATGCACAGGAAATTGCAGATAATTTAAGTGTTAAATTAAACAAAGTGCGCCAGGAAGGCATTACTAATGAGATTAATGAAATTGTCGGCGGCGCAAATGCTTTAAATAATTAGAGGTTGCTTATGAATAAAGGAACAGTAGTTCAAATAATCGGGGCAGTGGTGGACGTTAAATTTGATAATACCCTGCCTGCTATAGAAAATGCTTTGGAAATAAAATTCCCGGACGGTAAAACTTTAGTTGCGGAAGTTGCTTCACAACTTGGGGATAATATTGTGCGTGCCGTTGCACTTTCTTCCACAGACGGCCTTGCAAGAGGTGCTGAAGTTATTGATACAGGTGCGCCTTTGCAAGTGCCTGTCGGTGAAGCTTGCCTTGGGCGTTTAATGAACGTTTTGGGGCAACCGCAGGACCATCGTGGGCCGATTGAAACAAAAGAATATGCCTCTATTCATACCCCGCCGCCGCCACTTGAAGAACAAAAAACTACACCTGAAATTTTTGAAACAGGCATTAAAGTTATTGACCTTATTGCACCTTACATGAAAGGCGGAAAAGTAGGTTTATTCGGTGGCGCGGGCGTCGGTAAAACCGTTGTTATTATGGAACTTATTAATAACGTTGCACGCCAGCATAGCGGTAGTTCCGTTTTCGGTGGTGTTGGGGAACGCAGCCGTGAAGGTAATGACTTATGGCTTGAAATGCAGGAAAGTAAACTTTCCGATGGCTCTTCAGTATTAGACAAAACAGTTTTGGTTTACGGTCAAATGAATGAGCCACCAGGTGCAAGGGCAAAAGTTGCATTAACCGCCTTAACGCAAGCGGAATATTTTAGGGATAAAAAAGGCCAAGATGTTCTGATTTTCCTTGATAATATTTTTAGGTTCGTTTTAGCAAATTCAGAAGTATCTGCCTTGCTTGGGCGTATGCCTTCCGCTGTCGGTTATCAGCCTACACTTAATACGGAAATCGGCGCTTTGCAGGAACGCATTACATCTACAAAACGCGGCTCAATTACTTCAATTCAAGCGGTTTATGTTCCTGCTGATGACTTAACTGACCCCGGTGTAGCATCTACATTTACGCACCTTGATGCAACAACAGTTCTTTCAAGGCAACTTGCAAGTTTGGGTATTTACCCGGCGGTTGATCCGCTTGATTCTACTTCCCGCATTTTGGACGCGCGTATTTTAGGGCAGGAGCATTATGACACCGCGCAAGCAGTCCGCAAAATTTTGCAGAAGTATAAAGATTTGCAAGATATTATCGCAATCTTGGGTATGGATGAACTTTCCGATGAAGATAAAATTACCGTTGCACATGCACGTAAGATACAAAAATTCTTATCGCAACCTTTCTTTGTGGCGGAAAAGTTTACAGGTGTTCCCGGCAAATATGTAAAAATTAAAGATACCGTTCAGGGCTTTAAAGATATTTTAGCCGGTAAATATGACTATATACCTGAGCAAGCCTTCTTTAACTGCGGCGGTATTGAAGACGTTCTTGCAAACTACGAAAAACTAAAATCAAAGGAAGCATAAATGGCAAAAATCCGTTTGCAAATAATTACACCGCAAAAGCCTGTTTTGGATAAGGAAGTTGATTTTGTCGTCCTTCCTGCCAGCAAGGGCGAACTTGGTATTTTGCCGGGGCATACGGAGTATATTGCAACTTTAAAATACGGTGTTTTGCGTTATAAAA
>JAZRHA010000055.1:0-3332 GCA_045644515.1 Elusimicrobiaceae bacterium
TTGTATCATTTAATTGTTTTTTGAGTTTATGAACATTTACTTGTTGATTAACAGGTGCTTGTTTTGTGAGTGTATTTTTATATTGTGACATGGCTAAAGATACTAAAATACAGATAATTAACAATGTTAGTAACATCCCCAGTAAACCATATCCTTTTTTTGTGTTATGTATTTTCATAAAGGTATTATAACAAAATTGTTATCATGTGGCAACAAAATGCTTTTAATGTAAGGTGTTTTAAAAATTTTAGAAACAAAAATTCCACCTTAACTTTCTGCTATATTTGATATAATAAAATTGAAGGAGAATATATGAAAAAATATACTGCTGAATTATTAGGTACTTTTGTTTTGACCCTCTTTGGTTGCGGTTCTGCGGCCATCGCAGGTGAAGCGCTTGGCACTTTAGGTATTGCCTTTGCGTTTGGTTTGTCTATTGTAGCGATGGCTTATGCTATTGGGAATATTTCCGGTTGCCATATTAACCCGGCTGTTTCACTTGGTGTATGGATGAACGGAAAAATGACTTCCAAAGATTTTTTAGGATATGTCATAGCGCAATGCATAGGTGCTTTACTTGCCGCAGTAGTGTTAGCCACTATTATCGGTATGACCAACTTAGGCGGCACTGATATAACCGGTTTAGGTGCCAACGGATATGGCGCGGCATCATCTGTCGGTTTAACTGCATGCGGGGCTTTAATTGTTGAAATCATTTTAACTTGTATCTTTGTGCTTACCATTTTGGGCGTAACTTCTAGCGAAAAGACCTCCGCAATAGCCGGTTTGGTTATCGGTTTAACATTAACTTTTGTGCATATTATGGGTATACCTCTGACGGGAACTTCCGTCAACCCCGCCCGTAGTTTTGGTCCTGCTTTGGTTTTAGGCGGCCAAGCCCTTTGCCAATTGTGGGTATTTGTGGTTGGCCCGTTTATCGGTGCTGCTTTAGCTGCATTAATTTGGAAAGGTTTTAACAAAGCCGAATAAATTTTTGCTTTGTTAATTAACTCCTCGCGTCTTATACGCGGGGAGTTTTTGTCGGTATCAATGTGCCCAAACGCTCTTTAGTGGCGCATTTTGACATCCTCTTAAACAATAATTATACAAGAAATAATGAATCACATATTGTTGGACTATAATTATAGACGAAAGAAAATTACTTGCAAAATTTGGCCGCTTATGTTTGTAACGGTAGCATGCGGTGCAATTTCGGGCTTCCATGCAACGCAATCGCCGCTTATGGCGCGTTGTATAACAAGCGAATATCAATCCCGCCAAGTATTTTACGGTGCTATGGTTATGGAAGGTATTATCGCACTTATTTGGGCGGCAGCCGGTTGCGCGATTTACGAAAAAACGGGCGGCCTTATGACGGGCTTGCAGGAAATGTTAAAACACAGCGGTCAGGCCGGTGTTGTGTATGATATTTGTTTAAAGACTATCGGGCCGCTTAAATTAGCTGGTATATCTTTTGGGCTTTTATTTGTGATGATTGGTGTAATTATTTGCCCAATAACGTCAGGAGATACGGCTTTCCGCGCCTCAAGGCTTGTGCTTGCCGATTGGTTTAAAGTAGACCAAAAACCTTTTTTAAAACGCTTGCGCTTAAGCGTTCCGCTTTTACTTGCGGGTATAATTATCAGCCAACAGTCTTATGATGTTATATGGCGTTATTTTAGTTGGTCAAACCAAACTTTAGCGATGATAGTTTTATGGGCCGCAACCGTTTATTTGTATGGGAAAAAGCAAAATTATTTTATTACTTTAATTCCGGCAATTTTTATGACGGCAGTTAGCAGTACATATTTTTTGATTGCGCCGGAATGTTTACATTTACCTGCTTATATTGCTTGGCCTATAGGTTTAATTTTGACGGCTATTCTTTCCGCTTATTTCACAACAAAGATGAAAAAGTAGAATAACAAAGAACTATTTAACTGTAAATGTTAAATTTTCCGGTATAATAATAAGTTGCGGCACTTTCCAACGGGGGTCATCAAGTTTATGCGCAAGCCTTGCTTTAACCCCAAACTTTGCACCTTTTTTGGATTTTAATAGTTTAATTTCTTCTTCTGAAAAAGATTCCTTTAAAAAAATCTGCCCATTATCATTCAAATGATTACGACTTATTCTTTTATGTTCAATAATCGGTTTACCTTTATAGGTAATATCTAAACGCCAATCGTGGGGTATCCAATGTGGTGGTTTGGGAGATACTTTTAAAATTAATTCATTATCTCCTAAATATTTGCGGTCGGTTTTAATAGGTGCTTCTTTGCCCCAATACAAGGCTGAAACATAAATTGGTAAGGGCGGTGTACGGTCAGAAGTATCAGTCAATTTAATAGGTTTTAAAGGCCCGCCGTTTTTATGAACTTCTAGAAATTTAACCATATCTTCCAAAACAGGCGCATGTTCCATGTTTGGGTAAGTATGGGTTTGAACATTAGGCGCGGTTTCTTGCAACAATTTCCTAGCAAATTCCCAACGTTCAATAGCGGTTTTACCATAACCGTATACATCCAAAATAAGTTTTCGTTCTTCGGGGATCATAACTTCCCAAGGCATAGGGTCATTATAATCAAGATTACCGATAGTGTGTAAAACGGGAACTTTAAGCCAATTCTTTTCGTCAAAATCTTTACCTGTTACTTGTTTAACATCATAAGCACCTATGGGGAAAAATAAAGCAATACCGCCTTTTTCTTTTAACGGAAAAGTTGAATAAATATGTCCGCATGTAGCGGCTGCCAAAACTTTATCTGGGTGCAAAAAAGTTAAGTGTTCGCCGAAAGATCCGGCAGCGGAATATCCGGCAATAAGTATTTTTTTATATGTTTTTATGCCGAGTTTTTTGAGTTGCTTTCTTGCATCTTTCACCATCGCTAACACTTGCAAGTCTATGCGTTTATATTTTGGATCTTGAGATAAAAATGCAACGCGGTTGAAATTATGTGGGTCTAAATTCCCTTTTTCAGGGCGTATAACAAGCGGCATAAGCATTGGTACTTTTAAAGCGTCCGGGAATATATACACAGAACGGTTATAATTAACTTCCTCTAAAGTATTCTTTTCCATTTCTTCTATGCTACTTGCCGGACCGCTATTGTTCATAGTAAATAAAATCGGTAATTTTTTTGAGGTGTCTATATTTTTAGGTAAATATAATAAATACCCCCACTCAAAACCGGCTTTTGAATTTGCAGGAAAAGTTAATATTTCCCCTTCCGTTCCTTTAGCGTACAAAAGAGGTAATGAGAATATAAAAAAGGCAAGAAAAAATAAAAATTTCTTCATAATATCTCCCGTACAGTAAAATATATTCTAAT
>JAZRHA010000056.1:0-46042 GCA_045644515.1 Elusimicrobiaceae bacterium
ATCCCCTTCTTCCCCTACTTTCCAATCATCACATACTTCACCGTAATCGTTGGCAAAACCTTGTTTGTTTAAACTCTCAAATAATTTGTGAAAATTATGTTCCCTTTGATATGCTTGCCTAATATACTTCTCATCTATAACCTTAATATCACTTTTAATGTTGCTGGTTATACCGCTTGTTACTAACTCCCTGATGTCTTTTATGTCTGATTTGTAACTTCGGTTGTCCGTAATTAACTGGCCAAAGACAGATACATTGCTGTTTACAAGCAATGTTATTACCAAGACTACGCTGATTAGTTTTTTACATAATGCGCCCATATATCTATATATTAAATGTTTAGGGCGTATATAACAAGAGCAAAAAGACCTAAAAAAACTGGTCCAAAGGTCCTATGTTTATTTGGCTTAAAGGCCTAAATAAGGTAAAATGTATTTATGCTTAATATTGACAAAATCCTTAAACTCGGCAAAATAACTTCTACGCAAACGATAGCAAAAGATATTGCCGCAATATTCCCTAAAGAAAATATTTTAATTACCGCAGCAACGCAAACGCAGGGCAAAGGACAATATGAGAGAACATGGTCCTCAAACCCGGGCGGGCTTTATTTTACATTGCTTTTAAGGCCTAAAAAGATGGCTAGTTTAAGCGATTTATCACACCAGACAGGCAAGGCCCTGGCTAGAACTTTGGAGGCTGATTTCGGCCTAAAAACACAAATTAAACTGCCCAATGATGTGCTTGCCTTGCACGGTAAAACTTACAAGAAAATTGCCGGCATTTTAATTGAGAGCCAAATTACCGAAAATAATTTAAACTTGCTTTTAGTCGGCGTGGGTATAAATGTAAACAACAAATTGCCGGAAGATTTAGAAGCCACTTCAATTAAGCAAATAAAAAAGAGCGCCCAAAATATTGACGCTCTTTTAGAAAACTTCCTTAAAAACTTTGCCGAAGAATATTTACTTTGGCAAAATTCTATTTGATTTCTTAGAATTTATATCTGAAACTCAAACCCATTAAATGGCTTGTTGCACTCTTGTAATGGACAGGTGTCTCATGATCAGCAGCAGTACCGTTTAAAGATGTTGCATACAAGAAAGAATAACTTATATCTAAAATGGTATTTTCACTGAGTTTAAAACCTGCACCTGTGCCGATAATATAACGGTCATCAACAGGTAACATAACGTCCATAAATTCTTCATTTATCGGGGATTTATCATATATAAAACTACCGCGGAGTTTGACAGCATCTGTTAAAGTATATTCTGCCCCGACGCCGATTCTGTAAGCATCTTGATAGTGTTTCATGTTACCAGGATGAGTACCCATTAAACCCGGTTCCCCTGTGCCTGGCGCATGGTCAAAATAAATATCAACTGCTCTAAAACAACTCCAGAAAACATTGGTCCAGTTAAATTCAAGTAATAATTTATCAGTCGGTTTCCAAGAAGCACCCAAAGCAAGTTGGGCAGGGAAAGTAATATCACCCCAGAAATCACCGGTACCATTAAATTTCGTAGGATTAGCAGAATAATCATATTTATTAGGACCTTTCACGCTATGATCATTTCTCATACGGAAACTTGCACCGAAGTTAACCTTTTCATTGGCTTTATAAAATAAAGCAATAATGCCGGAAACAGCAACACTATCACCATCAAGATTTAAATCTGCGAATCTAACGGCGGTATTACCAAATCTAATTTTTTCTGTAAAGTTTAGATATTGAACTTCAACACCCAAAGACAATGATAATCTATCTGTTGCTTTAAAAGCAACTGTCGGTTGAATAGAATAAGTGGTAACACCGACATGATTTAAACTCGCCCCTCCTGCAGTAGGGGATGAAGGGTTAAATGCAGGTAATAACCACCCTTTATCTTCGTAGTCATTACTTAAACCAAAGCGTGCCATAGCACCTAAACCCCACCACCATCTGTCATTGATTTGTTGGGTATAATAGATATTAGGTAAAGGCCACCATTGGCGTTTTGCATCACTACCAATGCCACCATAATTTACACCACCGCTTGCGGTAACTACCGTTACACCGGCTTGAATTTGTTTGCCCGGAAGTTCGGTAATAAGTGCAGGGTTTAATGCAAGTGAGGCCGGTTCTGCATCACCGGCCAAGACTGCGCCACCCATAGCATTACCGCGTGCACTAAATTCATAAAGAGCAAAGCCTGATGCTAATGCCAAGTTTGCTAAAAACAAAAATGGCAAGGTTAAAACTAACTTTTTCATTTTTTATCCTCCAAAAATATTTACTATTTTCCTTACGTAAATATTATACCATATTTTTAACACAAAGTGTGCTGATAGCGGAATGATTTACAATTTTAGTTCTTTGCTAGTGTCGTCTTTTGGGCTAATTTAAATTTTTCTTTTCCTAGAATACCGAAAATCGCTTCGCTCTTGTACTTCTGGGTATTCTTCGTCAAAGATAAAATTTAAATTATCTCCAAAATACTTGCTAGGTTTGTGTGCCCGGTTTGGCTTTATGTCAAATAAAAATTTTCCCTTTTACTCCTCTCCCCTTTGCTTGCAAAGGTGGAGAGGTTGGGAGTGGGGTTGTAAAATAAATTGTTTTTCTTATTTCAAACAAAAACCCTCTCACATCGTAAAATATGAGAGGGTTTAAATTTAAAACAAGTAAAAACTAATCTATAAAGAAATCTTTGCCTTCGGCTAAAAATTCAAGGCATTTGCCTGTGCCTAAAGCAACGCATCTTAAAGGATCTGCCGCACGGCGGACAGGAATATCCGTTTCCTTATGAATAAGTTCCGTTATACCTCTTAAAAGTGAGCCACCACCTGCAACAACTAAACCGCGGTCAACAAGGTCTGCCGCAAGTTCGGGTGGGGTTTCTTCCAAAGTTCTTTTAACCAAATCTACGATAGCGCGGACAGGTTCAAGAACCGCTTGGCGGATTTCATCAGAAGTAACAGTCATTGTGCGCGGTAAACCTTGTGTTTGGTCGCGCCCTTTGACTTCCATGCTCATTTCTTCTTCTAAAGAATAAACGGAGCCGATTTGTATTTTTACTTCTTCGGCGGTAGTTTCGCCGATAATTAAATTGTATTTCTTTCTAAAGTATTGGACAATGCAATCTGTGATTTCATCACCGGCAATATCAATAGAGTTTGCAACTACCATTCCGCCGAGTGAAATAACTGCAACTTCAGTCGTACCGCCGCCGATATCAACAATCATATTGGCATGCGGTTCATTAATGTCCAACCCTGCACCCATGGCAGATGCCATAGGTTCTTCAATTAAAATAACTTCCCTTGCACCGGCTTGCTTTGCTGCGTCTTCAACGGCACGGCGTTGCACTTCGGTGGTAGATGATGGTATACCTATAACGATACGCGGCCTAAGTAAAGACTTCCTGTTATGCACGCTTCTTATAAAGTAGCGTATCATTTTTTGGGTTACGCCAAAAGATGCAATAACCCCGTTCTTCATAGGCCTTTCCGCGACTATATTGGCGGGTGTTCTGCCAAGCATTTGTTTTGCTTGGGTGCCGACGGCTTTAACCTCGCCGGTGTCTTTATCTAAAGCGACTACGGACGGTTCGCTTAACACAATGCCTTTATCTTTAACATAAATAAGACAGTTGGCAGTGCCAAGGTCCATACCCATATCATTAGAAAACAACCCGCCTAAATAGTCCAGAATCATAACTAAGCCACCAATTTTATAATCGCCACTTCGGCATTATCGCCTTTGCGGATACCAGCCCTGTAAATGCGGGTGTAACCGCCGTTACGGGTGGCATAGCGTTCAGACAAAACTTCAACAAGTTTTTTGTAAACAGTTTTATCTGTAACTGCATTTTTGAGGGCGAGCTTCTCACCCTGTTTGGCTAAAGTAATCAAGGCTTCAACTTCGCGCCTGACTTCTTTTGCTTTCGGTAAAGTGGTTGTAACTTCCTCATGCAAGATAATGCTTTGGGCCATATTGGCAAGCATTGCTTTGCGGTGGGAGGTTGTTTTACCAAGTTTGCGAACACCTGTGTTCTTAATCATAAAATTACTCCTTAATCTCTGCTAACTTTAACTTCATCGCCGCTAATCTTTCTTGTACTTCTTGTAAAGATCTTGCACCGAAGTTCTTTACCATATTAAGTTCTTTTTCGGTTTTAGAAGTAAGTTCGCCAATGGTTTTGATATTGGCTGCTTTTAAACAATTTAATGAACGTTGAGAAAGTTCAAGCATCTCAACAGGTTGGGTTAAAACCTCAGAATCGGTTTCCTCTTCTTTTACAACTTCTTCTTGCTGGGGTACTTCGTCAAATTCTGCTTCGGCACCTTCTACCGTAAAGATATGTAAAGATTGAGATAACCTAACCGCTGCTTTATGTAATGCTACGCGCGGTTCTAAAGTACCGTCAGTAGTAATTTCAATAATTAAGCGGTCATAGTCAGTTTTCTGCCCGACGCGTGCCGGCTCAACATCATAATGCACCTTTAAGATAGGTGAGAAGATGGAGTCTATCGGCATAAAACCTGCGGGGCGTGTTACTTTGAGGTTTTCCTCAGCATAACCGCGGCCTTTGGAAATTTCAATTTCCATAACAAGTTTTGCGCCTGCGTCTAATGTGGCAATAGCCAAATCTTTATTAACGATTTCAACACCTGCAACTTCGGTAATATCTGCACCGGTTACAACACCTTCTTTTGCAACTTCAAGGTGCAAATATTGGCGCGGAGCGGAATCGTCCATTTTAACTCTTAATTTCTTTAAGTTTAAGAGGATTTGTATAACGTCTTCCCTGACATTGGGGATAGTGCTGTATTCGTGTACAACACCGGCAATTTTTACAGCGCTGACAGCAGCACCTTCAAGCCCAGAAAGCAAGATTCTTCTTAAAGAATTGCCAACAGTATGCCCTAAACCCGGTTCATAAGGTTCAGCAACATATTTGCCGTAGGTGGCAGTTTCTTCAACTGTTTTTACTGCTTTAGGTAAAACTAAACTTTCAAAAGCCATACAAATAAAACCTCCAAACTATTTAGAATAGTGTTCAACTATTAACTGGTCGTTTACTGGGTAAGCGCTTTCTTCCCTATCCGGCCAGCGGAGCAATGTTACTGTTAATTTGCTTGCATCAAATTCAAGGAAGCTCGGGCGAAGAGTGCGTTTTTCGGCATCTTCCAAAGCCTGTTTGACATTGACATTGTTTGCAAGGCGTGCATCTAAAGTAACTTTATCACCTAATTTTAATTGCAAAGAAGGAACGTTTACAACTTTGTCATTTACTTTAATATGACCGTGTAAAACAATTTGCCTTGCTAAGCGAAGTGAGGTTGCAAAACCGGCACGTTTGACGATATTATCAAGACGGGTTTCCAAATATTTAATAAATTGGACACCTGTTTGACCGGTTGCTTTTGTCGCTTTATTGAAAAGGTTTGCAAAAGGAACTTCCGTCATACCGGAAATAAATTTTGCTTTTTGTTTTTCCTGTAAACGAATTGCGTATTCGGATAATTTTGCACGACGCGGTGCTTTACCGCCTTTTTTAACTGCGGAAAGTTTATCCATTACACAATTTGTGTAACATTTTGTACCTTTTAAAAATAATTTGCATGCTAATTTCCTGCATTTTTTGCAAGAAGGACCTGTGTATCTTGCCATAATTACATTCTCCTCGCTTTAGGTGGCCTGCAGCCATTGTGTGGAATTGGGGTTACGTCTTTAATAGAGGTAACTGTAAGCCCTGCTTGTTGCAAAGCTCTGACGGCTGTTTCCCTGCCTTGGCCGGGGCCGCAAACTTTAACTGCTACTTCCTTCATACCTAATGCAAGGGCCTTTTCTGCGGCTTTGTTGCAGGTAATTTGGGCAGCAAAAGGTGTACCTTTTTTGGTGCCTTTAAAACCGTGTGAACCTGAAGTAGACCATACAATTGTACCGCCTTTATCGTCGGTAACGGTAACGATTGTGTTATTAAAAGAGCATTGTATATGTACAACGCCATGGGCAGGCGCGCGGCCTGTTTTCTTTTTAGCTTTTGCCTCTGCTACAGGAGCGGGGGCTGCTTGATTTTCTTTTTTAATTTCTTCTGCCATTTTTTGGTACCTTAAATTAAATTTTACTCAGCTTTAACTTTTGCACCCACAGTTTTCCTGCGGCCGCGTCTTGTTCTGCTGTTGGTTTTGGTTCTTTGACCGCGGCAAGGCAAATTCCTTCTGTGCCTGTTACCGACATAAGAACCAATTTCAATAAGACGGTGAATGTTTTGTGAAACTTCCCTTCTTAATTCGCCTTCAACTTTATATTCTTTTTGAAGTAAGGAGTTAAGTAAACCGGCTTGTTGTTCGGTTAAATCTTTAACTCTTGTTTCAGGGGTGATTTTGCCCGCAACTTTTGCCAAAATATCTTTAGCAATTTTTGGCCCAATACCATATACATATTGGAGGGCGATATCAATCCTTTTGTTTTTAGGTAAATCTATACCTGCGATTCTTGCCATATATTCATTAACTCCTGTTTAACCTTGGCGTTGTTTGTGTTTTGCAACGGGGCAAATGACGCGCACAACACCATTACGTTTAACAATTTTGCATTTTTGACATATCTTTTTTACACTTGCTCTGACTTTCATTTATTTCTCCCGGTAGGTTATTCTACCTTTGCTCAAGTCATACGGGGAAAGCTCTAACCTGACTTTGTCACCCGGTAAAATCCTTATATGAAACATTCTCATTTTACCTGAAATATGCCCGAGTATTACTTTACCGCCTGCGATTTCTACTTTAAACATTGCATTTGGTAATGCCTCAAGGACTTTACCTTCAACTTCTATTTTATCACTCATTGCTTCTCCGTTTTTTAGGGGGCTTACTAACGGTTATTCCGTCAAAATAAGCGCACCGTTTTTCGTTACTGCGACTGTATGTTCAAAGTGTGCCGAATATGCACTGTCGGCAGTAACAACTGTCCATTGGTCTTCTAAAACTTCTACTTCATCACAACCCAAGTTAAGCATTGGTTCAATCGCCAAGACCATACCCTCTTTCAAAATTATGCCCTTTCCTTTGGGGCCATAATTTAAGATACAAGGGTCCTCGTGAAGTTTGCGCCCAACACCGTGGCCGCAATAATCACGAACGATGCCCAAGCCACTTGCCGTAGCATAAGTTTCTACCGCATTGGATACATCACCAAGATGTATCCCAGGTTTTACAACTTCAATCGCTTTGTACAACGCTTTTCTTGTGTTAGCAAGAAGCTGGCTAACTGAAGTGGAAACTTTACCTACGCTGAATGTCCGTGCTGAATCTGCATGAAAGCCATCTTTATATGCGCCGACGTCTATACCAACTATATCGCCTTCGCGTAAGATGACATCTTTTGAAGGTATACCGTGCACTACTTGCTCATTAACTGAAGTGCAAATACTGCCCGGGAACCCGCCGTAGCCTAAAAAAGAAGGAACGGCACCTTCAGCCCGAATCATCTCCTCTGCAACTTTATCAAGTTCCCAAGTGCTTACGCCCGGGACAACTTCAAGTTGCATTCTCTTAAGAACTTTGGCAATTATTCTGCCTGATTCTTTTATTTTAGCGATTTCTTCGCTACTCTTTAATTCTACCATTTTTAGACCTCTAATGCACGCTTTACTGTTAAAGAAACTTCTTCAGCACTTCTTGAAGCATCAACAGTAATGTAGCCTTCTTCTTTAGAGTAATACTCAAGTAGAGGTTCTGTTTCCTTTCTAAAAACATCTAAACGATGCTTGGCACTTTCAAGTGTATCATCAGGGCGGGTATAAAGTTCCCCACCGCATTTTGAACATTTGCCTGTATAGGAAGGCCAATAAATATTTTCAATATGCCCGCAATCTTTACAAAGACGGCGTGAAGTAAGACGTTTTAAAACAACTTCTTCACTGGCTTTAAGTAAAATTACCTTCACTTTTTGGCCGGCATCCTGTAAATATTTTGTTAGAGTTTGCGCTTGCGCTAAAGTTCTTGGGAAACCGTCAAATAAAATATTTTCTTTGCCTTTGATGGCTGCAAGTAATATTTTCGTAATCAAGTTATCAGGCACTAAATTGCCTTTGCTGATTAAGTCTTTGACTTGTTTACCCAAAGGGCTTTCCTTCTTGATTTCCGCACGGATTAAATCACCCGTAGAAATATGAAAGTAACCTTGTTTTTTAAGGTTTTCTGCTTCTGTACCTTTACCGGCACCCGGATAACCAAGAAGTATAATGTTCATAGCCCTTAAAATTATTCTCCGACATTAAACCAGCGCCCTTTTATCCTGTTGCCTTTCATTAAAGGCTGATAATTATGCGCCAGTAAGTGGGCTTGAATTTGGCCCACAGTGTCTAAAGCGACACCGACAACAATCAAAAGTGCGGTACCGCCGAAATAGAAAGGAACATTAAATTTCATTCTAAGGAAATCAGGTAAAACAGCAATCAAGGACACAAATATTGCACCCCAGAAAGTAATTTTATTCATTATTCCTTCTATATAAATTTTTGTTGGTTCCCCGGGCCTTATACCAGGTATAAAACCGCCCCATTTCTTCATATTTTCTGCGATATCTTTGGGGTTAAAGGTCATTGAATTATAGAAGTAACAGAAGAAGATAATTAAGCCAACATAAATTAAAGAATAACTTATATTACCTCTTCCCATCCATTCCATAACTCTTTGAGCCCATGGGGAATTCGGCATAAATTGTGCAACAGTTAAAGGCATTGCCATCACAGACATTGCAAAGATAACTGCGATAACACCGCTTTGGTCAATTTTCAAAGGCAAGTAACTTGCTTTACCGCCATACATTTTATTGCCAACCATACGTTTGGCATAATGTACGGGGATTTGCCTTTGTGCTGTTTCTACCCAGACTACTAAGCCCATAATAACAACAACTATAGCAAGTATTAAAAGAGCTTGTACAAGCTGAATTTCTTCGCTGCTTACTAAGTTGAAAAGCATGTAAATAGCGGAAGGCAACCTATCAACGATACCAGCAAAGATGATTAAAGAAATACCGTTGCCGATACCTTTCTCTGTAATTTGCTCACCGAGCCACATAATAAACATTGTACCTGTGGCTAAAGTCAAAGTTGTTGTTAAAATGAAAGACCAAGAAGGATCAATAACGATATTTAATCCGCCTGGGGCAGACATCTTTGTTAAGGCAATAGTAAGACCAAAGCCTTGCAGTAAAGCCAAGATTAAACCAAAAACTCTTGTTATTTGGTTTTCTTTTCTGCGGCCTGCTTCGCCTTCCTTGCTTAATTTATCAAGCCCCGGAATAATGTGGGCACCTTTGATAAGGCCCATGATAATTGAAGCGTTGATGTAGGGCATAATACCCAAAGCAAGGACGGAAAACTTACCTAAAGCACCGCCGGAAAAGATATCCAAGAAACCGAGCATGCCGCCTTCATGTTGTTTAAAGAAACTTGCAAGGGCTTCGCCGTTAATACCCGGTATTGGAATAACTGCAGCCACCCTGTACACCGCAAGAGCAATTAAAACAAATAAAATTCTCTTGCGGAGTTCAGGTGACTCAAAAAGTGCTGCAATAGGATTATTATCCATTATTTTTTAGCCTTTTTTTCAATTAAAGTTGCTGTACCGCCGGCTTTTTCAATAGCAGCTTTTGCAGATGCTGAAAAACCATGTGCGCTGACTTTTAAAGCAACGGTAAGTTCGCCGGTACCCAAAATTTTAACTTTATCAGCCTTCTTAATTAAGTTGGCTTTCTTTAAAGTTTCGGGGGTAACTTCTGCACCGGCTTTAAATTTCTTTGCCAAAGAACCGATATTTACAAATTCGCCCTTTTTAGCAAAAGATACATTTGAGAATCCGCTTTTCGGGATTCTTCTAACCAAAGGCATTTGACCGCCTTCTTTACTTTCCTTTCTGGTATTACCTGAACGGGAAGTTTGACCTTTCATACCTTTTGTTGAGCTTCTGCCCATACCGGAACCGATACCGAGACCGATTCTTCTTTTGGCTTTTCTTGAACCATGTTTAGGAAAAAGTGTGCTTAAATGTACCATAGTTGTTATTCTCCTTTAACTTCTGCCTTTGGGGCTTCTTCTGCCTTAGGAGCGGCTTCCGCCTTTGCTTCTTCAGCAGGAGTTTCCGGTTCTACATATTTACCGCGGGCTTGCAATACTTCTTTTTTGCTCTTAAGTGCTTTTAAGCATTCCATAGTAGCATAAGCTAAATTGCAAGAATTGGTGCTGCCGATACTCTTTGAAAGAATATTTTTAACACCTGCTGCTTCCAAAATTAAGCGGACAGCAGCGCCGGCGATAACACCGGTACCGGGGGCAGCCGGTTTCATCCAAACTTTGGATGAACCGAAACAACCCATAATTTCGTGGGGAATAGTTCCGTTAAGGAGCGGGAAACTAACCATGCTTTTCCTTGCTTGGAATTCCGCCTTAGATACGGCAAATTGTACTTGGTTTGCCTTACCTATAGCTACGCCGACTTTACCATTACCGTCACCAACGGCAACTAAAGCCCTGAAACCAAACCTTTTTCCGCCTTTTACCACTTTTGCGGTTCTCGCAACGTGAATAACGGTTGTGCGGCCTTCCGGTTTGGCGCGTAACTGAAACTCGGCCTTATGGCCTTTCGCTTCTTTATTTTCTTTGTTATTTAACATAGTTCACCTTAAAATTTTAAGCCGCCTTTTCTGGCTGCTTCAGCAAGGGCTTTTACCCTGCCGTGATAAACTCTGGCACCTCTGTCAAAGCAAACTTCTTTGATGCCTTTTTCCAATGCTTTTTTAGCGATAAGTTCGCCTAAAGCACTTGCTGCTTCAATGCTTTTGCCGGAGGCTTTATATTTGCCAGCAAGTTCTTTACCGCAAGTAGTAGCGGAAACTACTACCTTGCCGTTTAAGTCGTCAATTACGCTTGCATAAAGGTAATTAAGACTTCTGTAAACAGACAAGCGCGGATGTTTGATACCTGCTGCTTCAAGTTTCTTTTTAGTTCTTTCTTTTCTGAACTGATATCTTTCTTGTTTAGTTGCCATAATTATTTAGCGCCTCCAGTCGCAGCTGCTTTACCGGCCTTGCGGACGATATGTTCGCCTTGATATTTAATACCGCTGCCTTTATAAGGTTCCGGTATTCTTAATTTGCGAATTTTAGCAGCAAAGTCACCGACTAAGACTTTATCCATACCTTTAATTTGTACTAAAGGTGTTTTAACATCGGCAACAACTGTTATACCTTGCGGTATATCAATAATTACAGGGTGGGAAAACCCAAGTTCTAAATTGAGTTTATTGCCTTGTACAACTGCTTTGTAACCAAGACCGTTAACTTCAAGAACTTTTACGAAAGGTGTTTCGACCCCGAGAACGAGGTTCGCAATTCTTGCACGTGCAGTACCGTAAAGAGCATTTAATTCTCTTTCGCGGCTTGCATCTTTAATAGCCAAATTTAAAACATTGTTTTCTAATTTAGCTTCAATGCCTTCGGGCATAGTGTAAGAAAGATTACCAAGAGGGCCTGTTACTTTAACTTCAGAACCCTTAACTTCCACTTTTACTTTAGCGGGAATTTGTATAGGTTTTTTACCGATTCTACTCATAATTCACCTACCACACTTGGCACAAAACTTCGCCGCCCACCTTTTCTTCTTTAGCTTTGGCATCAGTCATGATACCTTTTGAGGTGGACAAAATTGCAGTACCGAAAGCACCGCGGACGGTGGGAATATCATTATAGGAACTATAAATTCTCCTGCCGGGGCGTGAAACCCTGCGAAGCCCTTGGATAACGCAATTGTTTTCCGGAGTATATTTTAAGAATACTCTTACAAAACCGCCTTTGGTTTCGCTGTGAAGGGCTTTATAGTTTGCTATATAACCTTCTTCCTTTAAAACTCTGGCGATTTCGGTTTTTACTTTAGAAAAGGGAATATCTACCCTTTCCTTTTTCTTCATATTTGCATTTCTTATTCTTGTTAAGAAGTCTGCTATCGGATCCATAATAATTGCTTTTAGAATCTACTTTCCGCAAAAAAGTTACTGCACGCGGAGTTAAATTCTAATAAAGCCCTCCTTACCAGCTTGATTTCTTGACACCCGGGATTAAGCCCTGATGTGCCATTTTTCTGAAACAGATACGGCAAAGACCGAAATCTCTGTAGTATCCTCTTGCTCTACCGCAGATTTGGCAGCGATTATGATATCTTACTGCAAATTTTTGCGGTTTTGCCATTTTTGCAACCCATGCTTTTGTAGCCATATATAGTTGCTCTCCTTATTTAGAAATGGTCCCTTTTCTGAAAGGGAAACCCATTAAGTCCATTAAAAGTTGCCCTGCTTTATTATCTTTAGCAGTGGTAACAAATGTAATGTTCATGCCTTGCGGCTTAGGGGATTTTTCAACATTGATTTCCGGGAACACATAGTGTTCTTTAATACCAACGTTTAAATTTCCTCTGCCGTCAAAGCCGCGGCCATTGAAGCCTTGGAAGTCGCGTATACGAGGGGCAACAATGTTTACGAATCTATCAAAAAATTCATACATTCTGTCGCCACGCAAAGTCACTCTTACACCGATTGGCATACCTTCTCTAAGTTTAAAGTTAGAGATGGATTTCTTAGCACGCCTAATTTGGGCTGCTTGGCCTGTGATGGCTGTAAGGTCTTCTTTAGCGATATCAACAAATTTGATATCTTCACGAGCATCAGCAACACCGATATTGATAACGATTTTTTCAAGTTTAGGTGCTGCCATAGGGCTTTTAACCTTCATTTCCTTCATTAAAGCAGGAAGGATTTTTTCTTTATAAAGAGTTTTATATCTGGGTGTATAATTTTCTGTTTTATTTGTCATAATATCCTCTTATAAAGCGGCCCCGCATTTGGAGCAAATTCTTGTAACAATGCCCTTGTCATTTGTTTTGGTTTTGGGTGTCATGTGTTTATTGCATTTTGCACAAACAACAGCAACATTTGAAGCATGTATAGGGGCTTCAATTTGTTTGATACCGCCTTTATCGTTTTGACTGGGCTTTGTATGTTTGGAAACCATGTTTATGCCTGTAACAACAACTTTGTTTTTAGAAGGTAAAACTTCACGGATTTCCCCTGTCTTGCCTTTATCTTTACCGGCTAAAACAATAATTTTATCGTTCTTTTTAAGTTTCATATTAGATAACCTCCGGTGCGAGAGAAATTATTTTAAGGAAATTCTTTTCCCTTAATTCTCTTGCGATAGGCCCAAAAACACGTGTTCCTCTCGGTTCACCGTTTTCGTTGATAAGGCAAACAGCATTGTCATCAAAGCGGATGTAAGAACCGTCTTTGCGGCGTTTTTCACGCGCAATTCTTACGACGACTGCTCTAACAACATCGCCTTTTTTGACGTTTGATGTAGGGATTGCATCCTTTACAGAGCACATAATGACATCGCCCAAAGAAGCAATATCCCTGTGATGGCCGCCGCGCACTTTAAAGCACTGTACTTTTCTAGCGCCGGAATTATCGGCCACATTTAATATACTTCTGATTTGAATCATCTTCTATCTCCGTATTAGCCGATTGCTTGTTCCACAATCTTTGAAACGCGCCATCTTTTAAGTTTTGACAAAGGTCTTGTAGAGGTAATCTCAACTTTGTCGCCAAGTTTGCTTTCATTCCCTTCATCGTGGGCATGATAACTCTTGGTAGTTCTGATAATTTTGCCATAGAAAGAATGTTTTTTAGTGGTTGTTACTTCAACGGTGCGGGTTTTGTTCATCTTGTCAGATGTAACAATGCCGACTAAAACCTTTCTTTCTGCGCGAGTATTTTTATTTTCCATAAATCCTCTTATTTAACTTGCCCTTTTTGTTTAATTAAAGTGTTTAAAAGAGCAATTTCGCGTCTAACAACTCTGATTTCCAAAGGATTGGCAACCGGGGTTGTACGATGTTTAAAGAGAAGGTTAAACTTTTTCTCTTTAGCTTTGGCTAGCAAGTCTTGCAACTCTGCTACGCTTTTTGTTTTCAAGGTTTCTTTTTCTTTTGCCTTCATAAATTACCTTCTTGTAACAAGTTTAGTCTTAATAGGCAATTTGTCTGTGGCAAGGCGGAAAGCATTCTTTGTTTCTTCTTCGCTTAAACCTTCCATTTCAAACAAAATGCGGCCCGGCTTTACAACGCAAACCCAGTGATCTGGAGCACCTTTACCTTTACCCATTCTGGTTTCAGCAGGGTGTTTGGTAATGGCTTTGTCCGGGAAAATAAGCGTCCACATTTTACCTTTCTTTTTAATAAACCTTGATAAGGTAACACGGGCTGCTTCGATTTGACGGGCTGTAACCCATTTCGGTTCAAGGGCTTTTAAGCCAAATTCACCGAAAGCTACTTCCGTACCTCTCTTCGCTTTCCCTTTGATGCGAGGAGCACTGTGCGGTTTTCTGTATTTAACTCTTTTAGGCATCAACATAGTTATTTCTCCTCACTTTTTGCTTCTGCTTTCACTTCGGCTTTTGTTTCTTTTTTAGCCGGTTTTTTGGCAGCAGTTTTTTTAGCAGTTGTTTTGGTGGTTTTTGTTGCTTTTTCGGCTTTAGTTTCTTTAGCGGCCTTTGTTTCTTTGGCTGCTTTGGTTGCTTTTGCCGGCTTTGTTGCTTTTTCTTCCTTAACTGCTTTTACTTCGGCTTTAGCCTCAACTTTAGCAGGTTTAACTGCCTTTGCTTTGGTTTCTTTTTTGACCGGGGTTATAGTTTCCTTAATACCTTCGGTAGCTGAAGTTTCTTGCATGTCTCTGTGTTTTCTAAGTTCGTTTAAGATCTCACGCGGAGATTTTGCAAAGTGGGTTTTCTTGAAAATCCACACTTTTATACCGATTTTACCGCTGACGGTATTGGCTTCATAAGTGCCATAATCAATATCAGCACAGAGAGTATGCAAAGGCACGCGGCCTTCACGTTTCCATTCAGTACGGGCAATTTCTGCACCGCCTAAACGGCCACCACACATAATTTTAATACCAAGTGCTTTGCCTGCAAGGGCCTTTTCAATGGCCTTTTTCATGGCTGCACCATAGTGTGCACGTTTTTCAATTTGAAAAGCAATTGATTGTGCAACTAATCTGGCATCAGTTTCAGGATTTTTAATTTCAATAACATTGATGAAAGTTTTGCTTCCGGTCAATTTTTCAAGGTCTTTCCTTAAGTTTTCGATATCAGCACCTTTTTTGCCGATAACCACACCCGGGCGGGCAGTATGAATATTTACTCTTAAGAAAGAACCGGCTCTTTCAATACTTACAGCACTTACTGCCGCGAGTAAGAAACGGCTTTCAACAATTTGCCTGATTTGGAAATCTTCCATAAGTAAAGCAGGCATATTTTTAGGGGCAAACCATCTGCTTTGCCAATCTTGTGTGTAACCAAGGCGTAAACCTTTGGGGTGTATTTTATGTCCCATTATTTATGCCCTCCTTTAACATCACTAACCGTAACGGTTAAGTGACAGACATTCCTCTTATAAGGCATTGCCCTGCCTTGCGGACCGGGCTGTATTCTTTTGAGGTTTTTCATAGGGCCCATATTGGAGTAGGCCTCTTTGATGTAAATTTTTGTTAAATCAAGTTTATTACCTAATTTAACTTGCAGGTTTGCAGCAGCAGCATTGATGGTTTTTTGAACCATATCGCTACAGCGAAGACCGCTGAAAGGAATAATACCTTGTGAGGCCTTTACGCTTTTGCCACGAACTAGGTCTAACAGTAAACCAACTTTTCTGCTACCAAACCTTTGAAATTTTGCTTTGCTAGTTGCTTCCATTTGTCAAAACTCCTATTTCAAGGCCTTAGACTCTTTAGTCATGCCGCCGTGACCTTTAAACATACGGGTGAAGGCAAATTCACCGAGTTTATGGCCAATCATTCTTTCTGTTACGTAAACAGGCAAGAATTTATGCCCGTTGTGTACTAAGAAAGTATGCCCGACAAACGCAGGAACAATAGTGCAAGCGCGGGCCCAAGTTTTAATGTTTTTCTTGTCATTAACGCCTTGTGCTTCCACTGCTTTTAATAAGTTTTGGTCTACATAAGGACCTTTCTTTGTGCTTCTTGACATAATTATTTAGCTCCTGAAGTATTGCTGCGTCTATCTTTAACGATCATCCAATCCCAAGTTTTGGCTGGGCGGGTCTTTAAGCCCCTTGTCATTTGGTTCCAAGGAGAGCGTGGTATATTACCACCTTTACTGTGGCCTCTACCACCACCCATCGGGTGATCTACAGCGTTCATTGCGTTACCGCGAACGGTCGGTTTAATACCGCGATGTCTATTTCTGCCGGCATTACCTATTACAACATCTTTGTGTTCTAAGTTGCCGACTTGGCCTATAGTTGCACAGCAGTTTTCCGGGATAAGTCTGATTTCACCGGACGGCATTTTGACGTGGGCATAACCACCGTCGCGTGCCATAAGTTGTGCTTGGGCGCCGGCTGTTCTTACTAATTGGGCGCCTTTACCTTCTTTAAGCTCTAAAGCGTGGATAAAAGTACCTTCGGGAATATTTTTCAAAGGAAGGCAGTTACCCACTTTAATATCTGCATTGGGGCCAGACATTACGACATCACCGACTTTTAAACCAAGGGCGTGAAGCATATATTGCTTGTCGCCGTCGGCATATTTTAAAAGGCAGATTCTGGCAGATCTGTTTGGATCGTATTCAATTGATACGATCGTAGCAGGTACACCATGTTTTGCTCTTTTAAAATCAATTTTTCTATAGGCTTGTTTATGACCGCCACCGATGTGACGAACCATAATCATACCTGTATTGTTTCTACCGCCGCTTTTCCTGAGGCCTTTGGTAAGTTTCTTTAAAGGTTTCTTACTTGTGATCTCTGAAAAGTCAGCAACCGTGATAGTTCTCCTTGACGGAGTATACGGTTTGAATGTTTTTATAGGCATATTAGTAATTCTCCTTATTACTTAGAAACTGCTTCTGCAGTATCTATTTTATCGCCTTTTTTCAATGTGACGAAGGCCTTCTTTAAATCGGGCCTTTTACCTTCAAAACGTCCCATTCTTTTGACTTTACCGCGAAGAACAGAGGTTGTAACCCCTTCAACTGTTACGTTAAAGATGGTTTCCACTGCTTCGGCAATTTCGTGTTTGTTGGCGTTTTTGGCAACCAAAAACACATACTTATTATCTGTATCTCTTAAAACTAAACTCTTTTCTGTTAAGAGAGGTTTCTTTAAAATATCATATACTCTTGACATATCATTCTCCCTTATTTAGCTAATTTCTCAATGGCTTCTTTAGTGAAAATAACTTTTGTAGAATTTAAAACTACATAAGCATTTAAGTCTGTAGGAACCATTTTGTTTAAGCCGGCGATATTGCGGCTTGCTAAATCAAGTTTAGTGTCTTTAGAAGTAACGAGCAAAGGTTTTTTGCCTGCTTCTAAAGTTTTCAATACTTCTGCAACTGCTTTGGTTTTGGCATCTTTTAAATCAAATTTTTCCAAAACTAAAACATTATCGGAAGTATATTTTGAGGTCAACGCTTGTGCTAAAGCAAGTCTGCGTTTAGCAGCCGGGAGGTCAATCCTAAAGGATCTCGGTGTAGGCCCAAAGGCAACACCACCGTGCCTCCAGATAGGTGAGCGCATAGAACCATGACGGGCGCGCCCTGTACCTTTTTGTTTCCAAGGTTTTTTACCTGTACCGGAAACTTCAGCGCGGGTTTTTACATCTGCTGTACCTGAGCGTTGATTAGATAAAAAAGCGGTTATGACTTCGTGCAAGAAAGTCGGATTCGGTTTAACACCAAATAAAGCTTCCGGTAAATTGATTTTACCTACTTCTTGGCCTTTTGTATTTAAAAGTTTTGTTTCCATAATTACCGCCTATTTCTTCTTGGCAGCCGCTTGGGCAGCTTTAATGTTGGCTGCTTTAGAAGCAGACAATTTTTGCTGTTGTGCAACTGTCACATGTTTCTTAAATTTAGAGGTTTCCAAGACAGATACAATCGTACCCTTTGCACCGGGGACGGATCCTTTTAAGAAAATAAGATTATTTTTGGGATCTACTTTAACAACTTCTATCTTTGAAACTGTAGTTGTGGTAAAGCCATAATGACCGGCCATTCTTTGACCTGATAAAACTTTACCTAAAGAACGTCTTGAAGCGAGACCGCCCGGTGCTCTTTCTCTGTCTGAAGCACCGTGGGATGCAGGTTGACCTGCAAAGCCGTGCCTTTTCATAGCACCGGCAAAACCGCGGCCTTTAATTTTACCTTGGACGTCTACATAATCGCCTTCTTTAAAGATAGCGCCTAAATCAATAATTTGACCGACTTCAAAACCTGCAATATCATTAACTCTGCATTCTTTAATATGTTTAACCGGTTCAACACCGAGTTTTTTGAAGTTACCCAAATCGGGTTTGTTTAATTTGCTTTCTTTAACTGTACCGAAACCTAAAGCAACGGCTTTGTAACCGTCTTTTTCTTCGGTCCTAACTCTTACAACTTTACACGGCCCCGCTTTTACGACGGAAACAGCATTTAAATTGCCTTTTTCGTCAAATAATTGCGTCATACCTAACTTTTCACCTAAAACAAAACGCAAGGTTGCAGGGGCTGTTTTAACGGCTGCCTTTGGGGCTTCTTGCGCCGGGGCAGTTTGGTTATTTTCCTGTTCTGACATTTACTTTTTCCTTTTCATGGCTGCATCATAAAATTTATTCTAAATTTTACTGCATCACCCTAATTTTTACTGACGCAGAGTTCCACTGTTTTCTGCGCCTGCCATAAGGCACTTTTATAAAAGCAATTAATTGCTTTTTATCGCCACATCAACACCGGCGGGAAGATCTAATTTCATCAATTCATCGACGGTTTTGGCTGTGGGGCTCTTAAGATCAATCAAGCGTTTGTGAATGCGCATTTCAAACTGCTCTCTGGATTTTTTATCAGTATGCGGTGAACGAAGTACCGTATATTTTCTGATTTTAACAGGGAGTAATACAGGGCCTGCAACAATGGCACCTGTTTTTTTAGCAGTTTCTACGATTCTGGCAACAGAGTTGTCCAACATTCTGTAATCATAAGAGCGAAGTTTAATGCGGATCTTTTCTTGACCGCTTAACTTTGCTGTTTTTTTGGTTTTGTTTTCTGCCATAATTTTCCTTACAAAAATCTTTCTTACTTACTTTTTGCTTTAATTTTACCGTCTCAAATTTAGAGCGGTAAAAGCACCAGCCCACACACTTTTCTGTGAGGACTGCTGCCGCAAACACTTCCACTTAGTACAATAGAAATTATACCAAATTTAGAAGACCTTTGCCCCCAGTATCATAATGACTTAGGAACTTAGATATTAAAATTATAGCATAAAATAAGTTATTGTGTCAATAAGGAAATAGAAAGTTTGCAAAAACTACTTTTTGCCGGCTAATTCTTTTTAAGGAAATTTTAGTTTTCTATCTTCCCGGTTTTCTTTTTTGCGGCGATATTAGTGTTTGCAAAATTTAAGATTTTTATGTTCTAATAAGCCGGTTTGTTTGAGTAAAAAGCAAAGTTCCTATTATTTTGCTTTTTACGAGTTGCCGGCTTAGATATAAAAATCTAATTTTGCACGGTTTTGAGCCGCAAAAAAGAAAACAAAAAAACCGGAATATGTACTTGAAAACTCAAGGGATATCAAGATGATACTTATTTATCTTGATAGTAGCTTTTATAGTACCCGTATTCCCCATACGGCGTACCTGATTGACGGCAGTCATTTAAAACACAACCAATAATTTTTATATTTGCTTGTTTCATACGTTCCAAAGCAAATTTCGCACTCTTAGTTGAAGTCTTGCCTTGTTTAACAGCAAAAACTGCTTTATCAATAATTTGCCCCCAAAGGAAAGTATCTGCAACAGGTAAAGATGCGGGGCAATCAATGAAAATTAAATCGTAAGAACTAACCAACATATCAACAAAATCTTTTAAAACGGATGTACTTAAAAGCTCTGAAGAATTTGCCGGTCTTGGACCGGAGGTTAAAACAAATAAATTTTTGACATCTGTCTTCTGTATGTTTTGTTTTGCATTCTCAAGAGTTTGCCCCTCAGTCCACAAGGAACTTAACCCCTTTTCGTTTGAAATTTTAAAAACACGGTGTAAACGTCCGCGTCTTAAATCACCGTCAATCAATAAGACTTTCTTACCGGCTTGTGCAAAAGCTGTCGCCAAAGAAGAAGATATAAAAGATTTCCCTTCCCCTTGCAAAGAACTTGTAATAAGCAAACTCTTTATTTTACCGGCATTTAAAGAAAAACTTAACATTGTGCGGATATTCCTTATATTTTCCGCGGTTAGAACATTACCTTCTTTAAGCATTATGCGGTAATCTTCAAAATCTTTTCTTTGCTTTTCATGCGGAATAAAACCGAGCAAGGGCAGTTTCAAAATCTCTTCCACTTCTTTGGCAGATTTTACTGTTTGGCTTAAAAATTCGCTTAAGAAACTAAAAATTAATCCTAAAATTAAACCGGCAACTAAACCTATAGCAATATTTAAAAGTTTGCGAGGTCTGTAAGGATTTTCAGGCACAACAGCCTCATCAATAATTCTTATATTATTTGCAGAAAATTGACCTGATAAATCTATTTTTATACTTTGTAGTAACCGTTTTGTTTCCCTATCAATTATTTCCCTTATTGATGCAAGTTGTTTCTTGAGGGAAATAACTTCCGGGTGTTGTTCTGTATATTTGCCGAGCAAGCGTGAAAGTTCACTTGATTTTTCAAGTTCCTGGTTTTTCAAACCTTTGATAAAATCGCTATTAACAATTTGTGGGAGTGAATTTAAAAGTTCCTGTTGCTCCGGACTTTGTTCAGTACTTTCAAGAGCGGTAATAACTTCACCAGCCATTGATAAACGGTTTTTAATGTTTTGTGCAGCAAAGGACTGCGCCAAATAATTTACTATTTTCGTAGCAAGTTGTTTATCATAAGAAGTAACCGTAACTTCCACCAAACGAGAACGAGTTACCGGGGAAATGGATAAACTTTCTTTCAGCTTCTTCCATCCGCCGGAAAATTCCGCAACTTCAGTTAAATTTAAATCTTCACAGACTTTTTCTAACAAAGTTTTTGATTCTAAAAGTTTATATTGCGTTCTATAATAATCTTCGTCACCCGCCCAAGAACCAAAAGTAGTTTGTTCTATACGCCCGGAATTTTCCCTGTCAATCATCATTAAAACAGTTGCTTTGTAACGCGGTTGCATTATAGCATTAACTAAAACTGCGCCTAACAAACCGAGAAAAAGCATAAAACATATTAAACGCCAATGTTTTAAAAAAGTTTGAAGATAATAGGAAAAATCAATAGTTTCTTTTTGTTGAATTTCATTCATAATTTAAAATAAACTTTGCGGCACAAAAACAATATCAGCCGGTTTTAAAGGAATGTCATATTGTTTGTTGCCCTCTTTGGTAATTTGGGATACATCCACCTCAATAGATTTTTGAACGCCATCTTCCATACGTAAAATTTTCACTTTTGAAATTGCTGCAACATCAGTAAAACCGCCGGCTGAAGTTATAGCTTCAAGCAAAGTCATAGTTTTTTCAGGTAAAATTGTAATAGAAGAAGGCTTTTTAACCTGCCCTAATACATAAACTGTTTTATTCGCATATTCTTTTATCAAAAAAGAAACCGACGGCATTTTAATATATTCCTGCAAAGCATTTTCAAGTTTCTGCTCTGCGGCACTCACTGTCAAACCAGAAATTTTTACATTACCTATTAATGGGAAAGTTATTGAGCCATTTGTAGCTACCCGTAAAGTCCTATCCATATCGTCTTCTTTATAGACTTTTATTTCTACTAAATCGCCCGCTTGTATTAAATAGTCCTGTGAAATTTTTAAATTTTCAATTTCTTGTGAAATTTGTTGATTTGAAACAGCCACATTATTATTCTTAATAGCCGTTTTATCGACACAGCCTGCAAAGAATATAAAAACCGAAATCAGTAATGTAAAGTTCAGATATCTACACATAAATAGATTATACAAAATTATTTAGTCCAAACAAAAAGTTGTGACAGGGTTGCATCTTTTGGATATTGTTTTAAATAAAAACCTGCTAAATAATGTATATCCTGCTTGATTGCCTGTCGTTCATCTTCGCTTATATCTTTACTTTGAAACATTTTGTACTTTCCAACCAAAGCATGCCTTATATACTTAGGGGAAGGATAATATTTTAAACTTGTACTAAGTTCAGTGGCTTGCCTTTGCGGGGCAAATTGCTTAACAAAAACGAAATTACGCCAAGCTTGCACATATTTAAAATTCTGCCAAAGTAAAAAGAGAGAGAAACAAACTAAGATAATTTTTAAAATCAAATATATACGTATTTCTCTTGTTTTAAAATTAAAAGTATTTGCGCTGACAAAAGCTAAAGTAATAAAAAACAAAGCTGCACAGGCAGGTAAGTGGAAAGGGAAATCTACAATTCCTGTAAATGTAAAACCACTTAAGCCTGCGCATAAAATAAATAATTGTATTTTCTTTTCCTTTTCTAACTCTTTAAACCTTTTTGTTATATCAAAAATTATTATGAATATTAACCACAAAATAACAGTACCGGCAATATACCCGAAACTTAATAAAAGTTCTAACCAATCATTATGTAAATAGCGTGGGAATTGCCTTAAAGCGAAAGGAATATAAGCATCTATTGCAGCACTAAACGCATCAAAACCAACACCGGTATAAGGAAAATCTTTAAGCATATTAATGGCGGCGGCATATAAACCCAACCTTGCGTTGTCTGACCCTGTCCCGAATTGTCTTAAACCTATCACTGCACTATATGTGACTACCAGATACATTATGATTATAAAAATTATAGCTGAAATTGTTAATATTGATGTTTTCCTGTAATTACTTTTTCGCGAAAATAAAACACATAAAAAGAATAAAATAAATAACCCGGAGATTAAAGCAATTACTCCGCCACGTGAATGTGAAGCAAAAACACCTATAAATAAAACTACACTTAAAACCAAACAATAAACATTTTTTCTAGGTAAATATTGTTTTTTTGATAAGAGAAAATTTGGTAACCACAAAAATAAAGAAAGGAAGAAAGAGATCATCATAAACTGTGCGCCATGATTCCTGCTAGCAAAAGGCCCAAAAGCCGAAAGCATTTTTATACCAGAAAAATATTGTATAAATTCTGTTCTAAATCCGATACTTATCATGGCAACAATTACGGCATTTATCGTCATTATTAAAATTAAATTTTTAATCTCATTTTCGTGCCGGACGACTTGCACTAAGGCCAAATATAATACTGATAAGGAAAACAATAAAGATAATCCTTCAAAAGAATAATAACGGCACAAAGTAAACGGAAGATAAGATGGTTTTTGTAAAAAATTATGCTGGTTTAAAAGTTGTAAAGATGCAAGTAAAATTATAAAACCAAGAAGAGACAGCACCGTTTTTGAAACAGGTGTTATTACAACACTTCGTTTTTTAAGTAAAATAAACCCGCCAAAAATAATACAAGTCAAATTAAATACTAAAAGACCCCATGGTTCGCTGCCGCCAAAAGCCAATGGTGTAAATAAAGTAAGAAAGAAAAAAACAATATAATAAGAAAACTTCATAGAAATATTTTATAAAATTTTGTTTAATTACTCCAAATTTGATAAAATAATTATAGACTTGCTGGGGTGCTGGAACTGGTATACAGGATAGTCTCAAAAACTATTGCCCACACGGGCTTAGGGGTTCGAGTCCCCTCCCCAGTAGAAATTAAAAACCGCCTTTTAGGCGGTTTTTTAATTCCTATGTGGAAGTGAGCCAACTGCTTGGCTCACGCGGGGACTCGAAAGCCGCAGCCATATGCGAGTTTGAGTTTATGCAAAGCATAAACGAAAGGCGAGCATGGCGAGGTGGGGTCGCGAGCGGCGAGGGTCACCGAGCCGACTTGTGACCGAGTCCCTTAACAGGTTTTTATTTTTCCATGTGGAAGTGAGCCAACTGCTTGGCTTTTGTATAAAAATTAAAAAAGATATAATATTATTAAACCGTCAAATAGGAGTTTTTATGCGTAAAATAATAACTTTATTTATCTCAATTTTTTTACTTATATCTTGCACAACAAATCAAACAAAAAAAGATAACAATAAACAAAAGAAAAATGTTATTTTAGTTATCGCCGACGGTGCCGGCCCAAATATTATGAACTATTTAATGGAATATGCACGCCTTGCGCCAAAAAGCCCTTATAAAGATAAAAAATCTAACTTGGAAAAAATGTTTGACCTGGGCAAAAACGGGATAATGTTAAATTACACGGATAAAACTATCGTTACAGATTCTGCCGCTGCCGCCACACAATTTGCAACAGGCGCAAAAACGAACCCATACGCTATCGGTGTTGATGCAAACGGTAAAAAAGTAAACAGTGTCTTATACAATGCAAAACAAAAAGGTTATGCTACTGGAGTGTTGACTGATGTTTATGTTTTGGATGCAACGCCTGCCGCTTTTTATGCCCACCGCATAAACCGTAAAATGCGTGACGGTATTATTGAAGATATGACCGTAACCCAACCCGATATCGTTTTGGGTGGCGGTTTAAATTATTTCGTTTCAAAAGCAGACCTTAAAAATGCAAAATATCAAGAACTTTTAAAAAATGTTCCGTATCTAAAAAATGTTAAAGGGCAAGCAAAACAAGACGATAATTTAACAAAAGTTTTAGACAGCGATTATAATTTAGCTTTCACAAAACAGGAAATGGAAAATTTAAACGACGGCAAAATTTTGGGATTATTTGCACCGGTTTTCTTCCCCCCTTATCCGCCTGCAGATTGGCAAGGGCCGACTTTGTTAGATATGACAAAGAAGGCAATTTCCGTTTTATCTAAAAATGATAAAGGGTTTTTCCTTTTGGTTGAAGCGGGGGCAATAGATTGGGTAGCACATGAAAATGATCCCCAAGCTTTACTTCAAGAACTTTTGGAATTTGATGAAACCTTAGGTTACCTCAAAAAATTTGCCGATAAAAATCAAGACACTTTAGTTATAGTAACGGCAGACCATGATACAGGCGGTTTCGGTTTCAACTATTATACACCTCGTAATTCCAAAAAAGAAGATTATAATGCTTTTGAAAAATTTACTGCTTTACAAAACGGTAAAAATCTTATTTACGATGTATATCAAAAATATAAAATCTTACCCGAAGAACAAAAAAATTCAAACACCATTAAAAAGATGTTTAAAGAAGATTTAGGTTTTGAAGAAAACCTTGATTTCTTAAATGACGAAGATGATTTTTATTCCGCCTTTAATCATTACTGGAATGAACAGGGAATATATTGGAGTACCAATTTACACACCAATGCACCTTTGTTTGTAGTTTTCTACGGCGATAATGCAAAAATAAAAGGAAATATTTTCCACAATACCGACTTATTTAAAATAATGGATAATTACTTCAAAAAGTAATTTTTTAAATCATACTTGCAAAATATTAACTAATTAATTATAATTAGTTTTAGGGGGTAAGTATGAGAATAATAACAAAAATAGTATTAATAATTGTACTAATTACTTTGGTTTATTCTGTTGCAAAACTTATAAGTGCAAATGCAAATAAAAACCAACAACAAATTATGGTTAAAACTTTGCCTGTAAAACAGAATAACCAAAGTATGCAAAACAACCAAAATCAGCCAAACACAACGGCACCTGCTGCACAACAAACACAAGTTGCAACAAACACACCGCAAGTTCCGCCAACACCCGATACACCAAACGCACAAGGTTTATATCAAGCAGATGAAATATTAATTGACGGTCAAGGTAAGGCCGGGTCAAATTATATTGATATAACTTCGGACACACCTATAACGCCGCAACCGCAAAACACGAACAACACACAAAATAGCAATAACAATAATGGGGGCGGTGCTTATGCAGAGGCATCTGTTAGTATAAACAATAATAACAACACAAGTACATCTTCACAACAATATGCACCTGGCGTACCTGCCTTTGAAGTCATTGACGGTAATTAAAAAATTATTGTTTACTACAATTCCCCGCCCTTTTGCAAATAAAAGAGCGGGGAATATAAGGAAAAACATAAAATAAAAGCAAAGCAGAAAGTGTAAACCTGGCAAGTATTTTTGAGGAAATTTTAATTTTTTCTGCGACGCCCCAAGAGTACAGAGCCATAGCGTGCGAAAATAATATCGCGCCGCGCAGAAAATTTGAGATGATTTTTTATTTTTATCTGACGACGTGTACCAAGAAGTAAAACGAACGGAGTGAGTTTGCGGTACTCTAGGAAGATAAAAATAAAAAAGGGCTCAAATTTACAAGCGCGTTTCGCGCGTTTGTTCGCAAAATGCGGAACGTCAACACGTAAAAACAAAAGCCCCCGTGTCATAAACACGGGGACATTGTATTTGCAAAAGAGTGTTAGGCGTTTAACTTGGTTACATCAATATGAATACCTAAACCCATCGTAGAGGACATAGAAACTGTCTTCATATATGTCCCTTTGGATGTTGAAGGTTTAACCTTCAAAATAGTATCTAAAACAGCTTTTGCATTTTCATAGATTTTGTTTGCATCAAAGGATGCTTTGCCTACAGGAACGTGAACAATACCATAAGTATCGGCTTTAAATTCAATCCTGCCTGCTTTAAGTTCTGACACGGCTTTTGCGATATCAAAAGTAACTGTGCCGGCTTTCGGGTTCGGCATCAAACCGCGCGGACCCAAAATTTTGGCTGCTTTTGCTAAATCGCGCATTACATCAGGTGTTGCGACCAAAACGTCAAAGTCAATTTTACCTTTTGTAATATCTTCAACTAAGTCTTCACCGCCCACTAAATCAGCACCTGCTTTTTGTGCTGCTTGGGCATGTTCGCCTTTTGCTAAGACGGCAATTCTTTTGGTTTTGCCGGTGCCGTTCGGTAAAACTACCATGGCGCGCACTTGCTGATCTGACTTTTTGGTATCAATCCCTAAACGAACATGGAGTTCAACCGTTTCGTCAAATTTTGCTTTTGCGTTGTCTTTGCATAAAGCGGAGGCTTCTTTTAAGGTGTACAGTTTTTTAGAATCTATGTTCTCTTTAGCTGCTTTTAATCTTTTTCCCATCTTAATCTCCTTCAGGTTAACGAGTTTTAAACTCTCCCTGCTTTATATTTTATTTTGCGGCAATATCAACACCCATACTGCGTGCTGTGCCTTTTACCATTTCTGCGGCTTGTTTGATATCTTTTGTGTTCAAATCGGGCAACTTTTCTGCTGCGATTTCTTCACATTGTTTTTGTGTCAACTTACCGACTTTATCTTTATGTGGTGTACCTGAACCTTTTTTGAGGCCAAGTTTTTTCACGATAAGGACTGCCATAGGAGGCATCTTGGTAATAAAAGAGAAAGATCTATCTTCATACACGGTAATTACTACCGGGATTTTGATACCTTTCTCCAACTTTGCTGTTTTTGCATTAAACTGTTTGCAAAATTCCATGATGTTAACACCATGTTGACCGAGTGCCGGACCAACAGGTGGTGCAGGGTTTGCTGCACCTGCAGGAATTTGCAGTTTAATGTAACCTTTAATTTTCTTCTCTTTTGCCATTATTTACTCCTTAATATACCCACAATAAATTGCGGGGTACTGCAAAATTAATTTACTTTTTCTACTTGTAAGTAGTCCACTTCAACAGGGGTTGCCCTGTCAAAGACAGTAACCATAACTTTAAGTTTGTTTTTATCTTCATTAACTTCTTCAATAGTGCCAATAAAGTGTTTGAAAGGCCCTTCAATAACACGTACTTGTTCACCGCGTTCAAATTGAACGGCGTGGCGCGGTTTACCGTCGGTTTCTTTACTTAAAGTAATGATGCTTGCAATTTCTTCTTCCGGGAGCGGCGTCGGGCGCGGATCACCCAAGAAGCCGGAAATACCCGGAATATTGCGTATAAACCAATAACTTTCACTTGTCATAATCATTTGAACAAGCAAATAACTGGGGAAGAATTTGCGCTTCCTCAAATTTTGTTTATTGTGTTTTACTTCAACGACATCTTCCGTAGGAACTAAAACGTCAAAAACTCTGTCGCCGAAATTACGCATTTTGATTTGGATAAAAATCTTTTCCCTGATTTTGTCTTCATGGCCGGTTTGTGTATGAATAACATACCATGCTTTTTCAGGTAAATTTTCTTTATTTTCAGCCGGTGTTGCAGTTTGCCCGGCAGTATTTTGAACTTCTTGACTTTGTGTTTTATTTTCTTCGCTCATATTAACCGCCTATGATAAGGCCAAGACCTCTTGATAAAAGAAGGTCTATAACCGCAATATAAAGGGCAACAAGACCAACAACTATAAATACGAAAATAGTTGACTGTATCATTTGCTGACGTGAAAGCCAAACACTTTTTTTAAGTTCAAAATAACTTTCACGGAGGAAGTTTATTGCTTTATTCATATTTTTATTTCCTTTATTTTATGGCGGGAGCGGAAGGACTCGAACCTTCAGTCCCGGTTTTGGAGACCGGTGGTTTGCCAGTTAACCGACGCTCCCCCACCAAATTTATTTTGAAGCCTTTGCTTCTTTATGTAAAGTTTTTTTGCCGCAAGCTTTGCAGAACTTGTTGGCTTCTACTTTATATTCTTTCTTTTTGCCTTTTGCATAGTAATAATTTTTACTTTTGCATTCTGTGCAAGTAAGCACAAAAGTTAATCTTTCATTAGCCATTTTATTATTCCTTATAAGGCAGAAGTGCCTAACACTTAACCGCCAAATTTACCGATTATAAAGCCCCTGTTTCCAAGGGCTTAATTTATTATAGCATATTATTTTAACTTTGTAAATGCTGTAAAAACCATTACTCCATAGTGCTGATTCTTTGATATACTTTCAAATCAAATAAACCGATTACGGAAAGGAAATGATCAAATATATCTGCTTGTATGCCTTCATAATGTTCCCAATTGGTATCATTACAAAATGCATAAATTTCTAAAGGCAAGCCTTCGGATGTCGGCTCAAGTTGACGAACCATACAAGTAAAATCTTTAGAAATATGTGGGTTGTTTTTTAAATATTCAAAGCAATAAGCCCTAAATGTCCCGATATTGCTTAAACGGTGACGATTGTATTCATCTGTTTTTTCATTTAATTTATTTATTTTTTCTTTTTTCTTTGCCAAATAATCTTTGAGTAAATTTAAATGGCTTAATTTATCAATATCTTCATCCGTTAAAAAGCGAATTGTTTTTACATCAATATTTATGGCTCTTTTTATACGGCGTGCGCCGGCTTCTTGCATGCCACGCCAGTTTGTAAAAGAATTGGCCACTAAATTATACGCAGGAATGTTTACAATGGTATTATCCCAATTTTGAACCCTTATAGTAGTAAGCAAAATATCAATTACATTACCATCGGCGTTCTGCCCCGGGATTGTAATCCAGTCCCCCACACGCACCAAATCATTTATTGAAAGTTGCACCCCGGAAACAAGGCCCAGAATTGCATCTTTAAAGATTAAAAGCAAAATTGCGGATAATGCCGTCAAACCGCCAATAAAATAAATAGGCTGCTTATTAAGCAAAGCGGAAAGAACCAAAATTATTGTTATTATCCAAGCAAGAATTTTGAGGGCCTGAACTATACCTTTTAGAGGCAATTTTATTGAGCGTTGGAATTTATCTACCAAAACATCAAGGAAATTGCCTATTGCAACCATGATAACAATTATATTTAAAGCAACAAATATCCTGATGCAAACAAAAGTTAACCTAGGGAAACTATCCCCTAAAATTACGCCTGCTAACGGGGGTAAAAAACAAACAGCTATTGCAAACAACAGGGATGAAAAGAATCTATTCTTTACACCCAAAAAAATCCAAGATTTATTTGAAACTTTCCTAGCCTTTAGTAATTGGGAAAGACCAAATTCAACAAAATTTGCTGCATACCTAAATATAAAGATTAAAAGTATTAAAAGTAAAAAACCTATACCAAATTTCGTGTTTGCAGGTAATGCGTTCCAGTATTCTAAAATATTCACAATATCCTCCTAATTTGCTATTATATACATATAGTATACATAATTTTTAGACATGAGGAGTATTGAAATGAAAAAATTAACATGGCTTGTGCTTGCTTTAGGATTAATTACTGTAAATGCCTCAGCCTTTTCTTTAACAGATCCTTTTTTTATGCCGGAGGATGGGCAAATTGTGGGAGATTTAAATATATCTCTAACTAATAAAGATGCCCGCTTTAATGAATCTTTTGCGTTTGCAGGTTCTATAGAATTTGGAATAAAAGATCATTTGGCTTTAGGCCTTGGCCTAGGTTGGGCACATATTCACCATCATTCTAAAGGTCTTATAGATCCGACAATAACAGCAAAATACCGTTTCCGCGATGGTTTAAGCGACGGTTATTATGTTGACCTGGATGCCTTTTTCAGCCCCCAAATTTTTGATTCTTGGCAAAGCGGTAAAGGCGGTGCAAAAGGCGCAACAGACTTTGGCGCGACATTAAAAATAGGTTCAACGGAAATGTTGAATAATTTTACTCTTTACGCCGGTGCTGCCATTAAATATTACGGGCATTCAAAACTTGTTTCTGCAGGAACAGGTATAACTGCTTTCGCTGGCGCAAAATATTATATTGACGATAAAAATTCCTTTGAACTTTCGGGGAATCTCTCAAATTATTTTGGGTTTATATGCAACCATATCGGTGCCGGTTTTGATATCAACTATGCACATGAATTCCAACCAAACAAAATGGCCTTCATAGTGTATTATGGGGCGGAAAGGCATAATAAACATATCGTCTCCTACAACCATTGGGGTGTTAAGTGGAGATACGTTTTTTAAATGTACTTGATAGAAACAGAAGATAATATCGGTTTTTTAACAGCATCCTATGTAAAAAATAGAATCAAATCTTTTGTTCCCACAAAAAGCAAGCAATACTTTGTGCTTGCACTCCCCACGGGCGGAACTGCTGTTAATTTGTATAAAAATTTAGTTCGGTTTCATAAAGAAGGTTTAAGTTTTGATAAAGTGGTAACTTTTAATTTGGATGAATATGCCGGTCTACCCGAAAATCATCCTGAAAGTTACCACTCTTTTATGGCAAAAAATTTTTTTGACCATATAAAAATTCCTAAAGAACAAGTAAACATTTTAAACGGTAATGCCTTAAATTTAGAACAAGAGTGTAAAATTTACGAACAAAAAATTGAAAATTACGGCGGTATTGATTTGTTTTTAGGCGGTATCGGCCGTAACGGGCATATCGCTTTCAATGAACCCGGTAGCGCATTTGATTCCAAAACACGTGTAGTGGATTTAACACCAAACACAATTTCCGCAAATGCACGCTTTTTTAATAATGATATAACCCAAGTTCCCACACGTGCTTTAACCATGGGCCTTGCTACTATTATGAGCGCTAAAGAGATTATAATTATGGCAACAGGTTCCAAAAAATCACAGGCTTTGTATCATGCTTTTGAAGATAAACAAAGTACCACTTGGCCTGTAACAGTTTTGCAAAAACATCCGCGAACTTTTATTATAGCAGACAAAGCAGCAACAACGGAACTTTCAAAAACAACAAAACAAAAATGCGGACTTTGTTCGTTTATTAATTAATTATGGAAATATTATATAAAAATGCCGTAGTTATTGACGGTAATAAAAAATTTAAAGCAAGTATTTTGGTAGCAGACGGTAAAATTAAAAAAATTATTACTACCGGTGCTTTACCCAAAGCACAAAAAATTATTGATTTAAAAAATAATTTTTTAACTGCTCCTTTTGTTGATACACATATCCACGGTTCTTACGGTTTTGGTATTGATAGTGATGATAAAAATGCTTTGCTTAAACTTTCTATTGAACTGAAAAAACAAGGTGTCTGTGCTTTTTGTCCGACGGTTTTTACAATGCCCCTAAACAAAACTGTTGCGGTACTTAAAAAATTTGCTCCGTCAATCGGTAAAGAAAAGGGGGCAAAAATTATAGGGTTTCACTTGGAAGGGCCTTTTATTTCCCAAAACAAACTTGGTTTTATGCGTAAAGAAGACGTGCAACAAATTTCTTTAAAAACTTTGCAAACACTTTGGAAAGCGGCTGACGGCAAAATAGTTTCCATGACCGTTGCACCCGAAGTTAAAAATTTAAATCTTCTTGTTAAATTCGCTAAAAAACATAATATTTTACTTCAAGCGGGGCATACTTCCGCAACTTTTGCCGAAATGCAAAAAGGCTACAAACTCGGCATAAATCACGCAACACATTTATATAACGCCATGAGCGGTTTTCATCACCGTGATTTAGGTGCAGTCGGTACAATATTTTATTTAAAAGATTTTTCGGCTGAAATTATTGCAGACGGTGTGCATGTTTCTCCCGAAGCCGTAAATTTATTTCTAAGACAAAAAAATCCAAATAAAATTTTTATTATCACCGATGCTCTAACACCAACCGGTAAAAAAGAAGGGCTTTCAAACGGTCAAAAAGTTAAATTACAAAACGGTGTATTTGTCCGCACCAATGATGGCGTTATCGCAGGTTCTGCATTAACCATGCTTAAAGCGGTGCAAAATTTAGTTAAATGGGGGTATCCTTTAGAATATGCTTTACAAGCAGCAAGCACAAACCCCGCGCAACGTTTTGGGCTTGATTTAAGCATAAAACCGGGCCGCCCGGCAAATTTTATTGTACTTGATAAAAAGACTTTGGCTTTAAAGAAAATTTAATTTATGTTATAATTTGTTTGTGAAACACTTTAAATTCTTAATTTTATTATTACCGTTTTTTATAGTCGCCTGCAACCAAGAGCCTGCCGGCAAAAAACCTGCTGCATCACCTTTTAAGCAGCAAGAAAAAACTCCTCTTGAGCAACAAATAAATAAAGTTACAAATACTGTCATAATAGAACCGCTGCGCGCTTTACGGGATGATTCTTATTTCTACCGGGAAAAACAATATCTTGCAACTGCTTTTGATAATTCTACACAAAAAGATATTTTCTTTGCTTGTGATGAATTCAAAAAAAGCCTTTTACAACTTTTGCAAACAGATTATAGTGAAGATTTTGTTTCCGGCTCCTGGCAACGTGGGGAAATAGAAAAACTTTCACAAGATTTATCTAAAGAACAATGTGCAAATATTTACACTTTGCGTGCAAATTTTTTGGCGGAATTGCAATCCGTTTTAAATTATTCCGAAACTAAAGACAGTTTTATGGAAAATGCAAAACCTATCGTAGAAAAATATGCCCAAGATATATTAAACACTAACGAATATTATACGGATTTATTTAATAAAACATTAATTCCTTACAAAAAATTACGTCAAATTTTTTATCCTCTTGAAAAGGCCGGTTACGGTACTTACTTTTGGGAGCAAAATGCGTTTAAAGATTTAAAGAAAATAGTAATGCCCGGTTTGCAAGGCAAAAATACCGACGAAAATAAAATAAATAATCTTTTAAATAAAGCACAAGAAGATGAAAAACTTTTATTTGTCTTCCTCAAAAAATATGAAAGTTTAACACAAACAAACGGGGAATGTATTAATAAATTTTTCCCCGGTCTTAAAGAAAAGTGGTATGAGTTTATGTACCAAATTGAACAAATGCCCACCGATAAACGCCAAGCCTATGCTGATAAACGCTATAATCAGGCAAATGACGGTTTAAAAACAAAATGTGCGGCTTTGCTTAAAAAATCTAAAAAGAAAGCTGCCGTTCAAACACCGCAAGAACAAGCGCAAACTGAAACTTATCAAGAACAACCTCAAATTGAATCTTATCAGCAAAATCAAGAGGAAGACGAAAACGTCGTCTACGACTTTTAATTTCTTTTAATTATTTTAAGCGCTAAAGTTTTTGCGGCGGTTTTGGTCTTTATTTTTCCGGCAAATTGTAAAGCGGAAATTTTGGAAAGGATTTCGCTTATATGCTTGCCTTTTGCACCCATGGTTTGTAAGGTTTTACCGTCAATAAAACAAGGGGTATAAGCAATTTTATTAATTCTTGGTGTTAAGGTTTTGATGAGTCTTATTTCTTGCCTGCTTAAAGGTTTTAAAAGGGCTTGTTTTTGCACGTAAAATTTAAGCAAATTATGCGCTAAAACCAAGTTGTTTTTTGGCATTTGCAAAGTGTTTAAAAATTCTTGCGGAGCTTTTAGGGTTAAGATTAAAAGAGCAAGCCTTTCATCTAAATTCTTAAATTTATCTATGTTTTTAGGTACGATAAATTTTGGGCAAATCAAACCCCCGGCCTTATATTTTTTAATTAAAGCAAATACTTTTGAAGGCTTTGTTTCTTCTAAAAACTTTATTATTTCATTTGTTTTCCTTGCCGGTGTTAAAAGCGAAATATATTTTTTTTGTAAAGCAATTTTAAATAAATTTTCCGTCTGTTTTGAGAGTTTAAAATTCAAGCGCGCGGCAAAACGCAAAGCGCGGTATAAACGCGTAGGGTCATCTTCAAAACTTTTTGCATGTAAGACGGCAACCTGTTTGTTTTTAATATCTTTTAAGGAATTATATAAATCACAAACTTTAAAAAATTCGCCGGGCAGCAAACTTAAAGCCAAAGCATTACAAGTAAAATCACGCCTAAATAAATCTTCTTTTATTGAGGCTTTGCTGACGACGGGTAAAGCGGCAGGGCTAGGGTAAATTTCTTTGCGGCAGCAAACAAAATCAAGTTTAAAACCGTCTTTAAAAGTTACGCGTGCAGTACCGAAATTATTAAATTTTTGCACGCTTGCGCCCTTTGTTTTTTGGCAATAATTTATAAGCGGGGCAGTATTATTTTCCACACAAATATCAATATCTTTCGTTTTTTTATGCAAAACAAAATCGCGCGCAAAACCACCCACAGCCCAAATTTTAAGGTTGTGTTTTGCAGCAACTTGCCCAAGTTCTTTTAAAAGTTTAATACTCATAAAAATACCCCGTGAGGGACTTGAACCCACATCCTCGGTTCCGAAGACCGGTACTCTATCCATTGAGCTAACGGGGCAATACAAATTTTGACTCCCGGCACCGCCAAAAGCCATAAATAATTTTATCAAAAATTGCCCCGTGTGTAAAACCAATAAAAAATAGGTCCAAAAAATACTTGCAAAAAGGGGCTAAAAATGTGCTACAATAATCTTAGAGGGTGACTTCGTCAAAAGAAATACTTGCAAAACACGCAAATATTTAATACACTTTTAGTGACGGGGCTAAACCCCCTATTTAAACCCTAGGAGAATAACCATGGCAGAAAAAGTACTTAAACTCGGTGTAGAACGTGAAGAAGGCTTTCTTTATTTCATTGATAAAGACGGCGATGTTTCAAAAGTAGCAATGGCCCGCGGCGGCAAAAAAGGCGGTAAAGCCAAAAAAGTCGAAAAAGCTGGTATCAAAAAAGCAAAAGGATATCTCTATTTCTTAGACAAGAAAGGTGATATTTCCCGCGCAAAAATGGTTAATGCAAAATAAGCATTAAATTTTAAGCCCCGCTTTACGGCGGGGTTTTTTATTGCCCAAATTTTGCACCTACTATAAAAGAAACCTGGTGGCAATGATCATTTAAACCGTAAGTATAATTTAACCCGACCGGAAAAGGAAAACGCCAAAATTGATAAGACAAATTTGCCCCCACTCCGCTTTGATTATAATAATGCCGCCCCTCGTAAACAGTTGCAAACTCGTAAAACGGACTTAAACTGAAAAGACCTATTTTATTTCTGACGATATACCACACATAAGAAAGCCCAGTTCCCACGCCTTGCCTGCCGTAGCGTTGACGTAAATGCTTACCAAAGTCAAGCAAATCATGCGTTTGAACTTTATCTTCAAAAGGCGAACCGAAACTGTTTTGCCATTTCAAATAAAATAAAAGTAAATTGCGGTTTTTAAATTCCATATTTGTTTGTGCTTCAGTATAAAGTTTTAAAATTTTGTAGTCATTTCCTGCCCATTTATAACCTTGTTGTAAGGAAGATGTTAATTTATAGCCAAATTTGCGTGCGGTTAAATCAGTTAAAGCCTCTTTTTTATCAGACAGGCCATACCCAAACAATGCTCCGAAATTTGTTCCGCGGCGCATATCCCTTTGATAATTTGCACCGACGGTAACAGTAGAGTGTATACCGTCATTAAATTTATCTGCCGAATTTAAGTAAAAATATTCCGGTGTTATAAAAATTGTAAAATCATTTCTTTTTCTTGCAAGTGTTAGGGATAATTTATCCTGCCTTTGGTAAATTTCAGCTAGTGGATTTTCAAAATGTTTTTTATCCCGGTCAGAACCAAAAATACCTTTCATACTTACCCAATTATGCTCATAAAAACGGCGGTAGAAATTTAGATTTTCAAATTTAAAACTCGCATAATAATCGTTATAACCGCCGCCCAAAATGGCCATTATGCCGTCGTCGCCAAAACCCATAAAGGTATAAATCATTTCCCCTTTTTTAAGGTAATTGCCTTCAACGAGTGTTAAACCTACGCCCTTTTGGCCACCGCCGGAAATAAATGCAAGCGGGAAAACATAGGCCCCGTCTTCCCCCTTAATTCTTATGATTAAATTATCTTGTGGGGTGCGGTCAATCTTAAAATCAAGTTTTTTGAAAATGCGCATATTGTGCAGGTTTTCTATTGCCCTTTTGTAGCGGCCTTCTTCAAACAATTCCCCTTCCTGTAAAAGGAATTTGTGACGGACGATTTTAGGATCTACACGTTTTGTTTGGATTTCAATTTTTTGGATAGTTTTGCCGTTATAGCGGCTTAAATCTTGTGTGCCTTGCGCAACGCTAACCTGCCAAATTAACATTAACCCCAGGCAAAAAATAAAATATTTTTTAAACTTTTTCATACAAATCCCCTAGAACTTTTTTTAAGTAAACTTTTACATTTACAAAACTGTCTTTCTCGTTTTTTGCCAAAGCACAAAGTTCTGCCACTTGAAGATTTGTATATTTTTTAAGCACACTGCTGTTTAATTTATTTTTACCGCAAATAAAAAGCACTTGTTTTTTATGTTTTTTTGCAAGTTTTAAAATTTCAAAAGGTGCTTTACCGAACAGGCTTTGTTCGTCTAAACAACCTTCGGAAGTTAAAATTAAATCTGCCTTTTTAATTAAGTTTTCCGCTTTAAGCAGTTTTAAAATTTCTTCGCTACCTTTTGTTATCCTTGCTTTTAAAACACCGCATAAAGCAATCGGTAAAGCACCGCTTGCACCATAAAATTGTTTGTCTAAATTTTTACGGGTAACTTTTTGGAAATTTTTTAAGGCCTTTTCAATTAACACAATTTGAGTTTTGCCAGCACCTTTTTGAGGGCCGTATACTTGCGCCGAACCCAAACGGCCAAACAATTTGTTTTTCACATCACTAAAACAAATTATTTTGGGTAATTTTAAATTTTTAGGCACAATAATTTTTCTAAGTTTAATAAGCCCTGAAATCCCGGGCAAAATTTCTTTTCCTTTGCCGTCTAACAATTTATACCCTAGCGCTTGCAAACAACCTGCGCCACCGTCATTAAAAGCAACGCCACCAAGCCCAACAAAAACTTTTTTAACTTTAGTTTTACTGATTACTTTCAAAACTGTACCAATGCCGTAAGATGTGGCGTGCAAAACATCTCTCTTTTCCGGCTTAATTTCGGCAAGGCCGGCAATTTTTGCACATTCCAAAAAAGCAGAATTTTTATAAGTTAAGTAAGATGTTTTTTTTATTTTGCCCAAAGCATTTTTTGCTGATATAAAATTCTCTTTTGCAGCAGGTAAAGCATACTTTATGGTTTCTAAAAAACCGTCACCGCCGTCGCTTAACGGTACAAAAGTTATGGGAAATTTGTCTTTTAATTTACAAATTTCACTTGTAGTTAGAGAGCCTTTTAAAGCATTAACAAAAAATATTATTTTCATTAAAAAAACCAACTTGTCTTTAAAGTTACAAGCACATTGGTTTTGGGGGAATTTGAAAGTTCCTTCTTTAAAGGGGTATATTTTAAACGTGTTTCAAGGCCGATATTAATATCTTGCACTGTCCACTCAAGCCCAAGCCCGATATTTCCGCCGAAAACTGTTTGGGTAGTATCTTTTGTTATAGCACCGCCCCAACTTTCTGTTGCGGTATTATAGTCACTATAACTTTTATCAATTCCTAAAGAAGTCACACTTGCACCACCGGTTAGATAAACCCTAACAGGGTTTTGCGGATTAAAATAGAAATTAAACAAAGCATTTAAATCGTAAATCTGCCCACTGATTTGTGTATCACGCTGGGTAGTGCCATAATCATAACGTGTGCTTTTCTTAGGCAACATCCCAAAACCTAAACCACCGCCCCACCAAAAGCGATTAGTTAATTTGCGCATATAAGCAAGACCGAAAGAAACACCCATTCCGGCCACTTCAAAATCTTGCGGCCCGCCGAGATCTGAAATATCAACTTTTAATTTTGTATTAAGTGCGCCAAGATGCAATGCAAAATAATTTTTGGCTTCCTTTCTTTTTTTATTTTGGTCAAAAGATAAGGCTTCTTCTTTTATTTTTTGTTCTTGTTCCGCCGGGGTTAAGGCTTCCGCTGCTGCCTTTTCCTCCGCGGCGGCTTTTATTTGTTCGGGGGTATCTTCATGTGTTTTATAGATATATTTTGTTTCTTCCGTTTCCTCCGGTTTTGAAGGGAAGACCTTTTCCAAATCTTCATCAAAACTTAAGCCGGAAGTTCCCATAGTTGTTGCAGCGGCTTTTTGTTTTTTATCTTCTTCCTGTTTTTCCTGCGTTTCCTGTTCTATTTTGTTTTCAATATATTTTTTTTGCTTGGCGGCTTCTTCATAGTCATAAATTTCCATTGAAGTTATCTGTGCCACATCAATATTTACAAGGCCGTTGTCTGTATTTAAAGTTAAATTGAAATCATCTAAATCTACGACGGTACCGACATATTCCCCACCGCCTTTTAAAAATACGCGGTGAAGGTCTGGCATAATTTTTTCAATTTCCCTTTGGTTTAAGGAAATTACACCATAAGAAGTCTGTACTTTTAAGATATATTCGCTGCGGTCAATAATTGAACCGTTAACAATCAGCCCGTTTTTTAATTTGATGGCTTCACAAAAAACAGGTATTGTAAAAGTTAAAGTAAATAAAAATATAAAAAACTTTTTCATAATAATCCGCGCCCTGCAAAGCAAGGCGCGGTAAATAAACTACTTATTGTTTACTGCGTATTTAATTTTCCTAAGAACTTTTAATATCTTTGCAACCGTAAATAAAAGAAGTGAATAAAACAAGTAAGTGATTATGATCTGAAAGGACCATAAAACACCTTGTCCAATAGGTAATTTTGTACTAATAATATCATACCAGCCCAAACCTAATTGAACAAACATTACTACAATTACAATTATGCTCAATATCTTATATATCATTGATAAACCTTTCAAACCCAAAATTTTGTGGCAAAGGCAAGGTTTTTTATTGCATTTATTAGATTCGTTTATTTGATTTTCTTCTTTCATAATTTCTCCTTATTTAAGCATTGTTTGCTTCTTTTAGTAATTCGCAGGCATGCTTAAAACCTGCGCTGTTTGCATCTGTGCTACCTATCATACGGGCAATTTCAAGTGCTTTATCTTTATCTGTTAAAGCCAAAACGCTTATTGCGGTTTTGCCCTGTTTTGCAAACTTTTCCACCCTAAGATGTTTATTTGCATAAGCAGCAACTTGTGCTAAATGTGTAACACAAAGTACCTGACGGTTTTTTGCAAGTTTGGCCAAACTTTTACCTACAAGTTTTGCCGTATTTCCGCTGATACCTGTATCCACTTCATCAAAGATCATAGTTTGAACATCCCCGGCCAAAAGCACCTTTAACCCAAGCATTAAACGGGAAATTTCCCCACCGCTTGCAATATTTCTTAAAGGGCGTAAACTTTGCCCGGCATTTGCGGAAAATAAAAATTCCGCTTTATCAAAACCTTTCGGGCCCGGGAAATCTAAAGGCTCTAATGCCGCTTCAAAACGAACTTCACTGAAACCAAGCGGTTTGATTTCTTTAACCACTTGTTCACTCAAAAGCTTTGCGGCTTTTTTGCGTTGATTCCTTAAGCCCTCACTACAAGATATAAGTTTTTGGGCCTGCTTTTCAAGTGCTTTATTTAAAGTTTGTATGTTTTCTTCTGCATTTTGCAAAGCATTTAATTTGTTTTCCAACTCATTTTGTTTATTAAAAACATCTTCCAAGGTTGGGCCGTATTTTTGTTTTATCTTTTTAATTTCTTCCTGGCGGCTTAAAAGATTATCCAAAACTTGAGGGTCAATATCTAAAGTTTCCGCATAATCAACCAAAGCGGAAGATATTTCCTGCGCGCTGTTTGCGGTTTGTGCAAGTTCTTTGGCAAGGTCCTCAAGGTTTTTATCCGTTTGAGCCATATCTTCCAAAATTTGTGCGGCTTTATTTAGACGCTCACAAGCGGCACCTTCACTATCAAGCAAATCACATAAATCTTTTGCACTTTCTTTCAAATGCCCGGCATATTTTAAGGAAGGCAATTTCTCGTTTATTTCTTCTTCTTCGCCTTGTTTTAAAGCGGTGTCTTTAATTTCTTTTAATTGATAAGAATAAATATCCAAAAGGCGTGCCTTTTCTTCTTCACTCATTTTGGCAGCATCGGCCTTGGCTTTTAAAATTTGATAGTCTTTATAGACGTCCTCTGTTTCCTTTAAAAGTTTTTCGTTTTTGGCAAAATTATCAAGCAAAGTTAAATGTTCCGCCGGATTAAAAAGTTTTTGATGCTCGTGCTGCCCGTGGAAATCTATTAGAGAATTTCCTATTTCGTTCAGCACTTGCACACTGTAACTTTTACCGTTTACTTTAACGGTATTTTTGCCGTGCAAATCTAAAGAACGGTATAAATTTAAATTGCTAGTTAAATTATATTTTTCTTTGATATTTTTAGGCCAAATTACATCTTCAAAAACGGCGGAAACTTCCATTTTATTTGCACCTTGTTTTATTAAGCCAGAATCGCCGCGCGCACCCAAAACAAAACTTAAAGCCTCGATTACAATTGATTTGCCGGCACCTGTTTCACCCGTAAAAATATTTAGGCCTTTGGAAAGTTCCAAAGTTAAATTATCAATCAGCGCAAAATTTTTTATAACGATATTTTTAAGCATTTTTACAGTTACCGCCCCAAGTAAGTCTTTGGGTTAAGAGTTTAAAAAAGTCATAATCTTCGGCAAAAATTATTTTAGCATTTAATGGGCTTCTTTTTATTTGCACTTTGTCTTTTTTGGATAATTTAAAAAACACTTGCCCATCTAAGCATAAATGTGCTTCATCTTGCCCGTTAATGAATAAAGGCGAATTTAATTTTAAAACCAAAGGTCTTTGCGCCAAAGTATGCGGGCAAATAGGGGTTAAAGTAAAAGCCTCCAAAGACGGTTCAAGTATCGGCCCGCCGGCGGCCAAATTGTAGGCAGTTGAACCTGTCGGGGTGCAAAGCATTATACCGTCGGCAAAATATTCTTTAAGTTCACTCTTTTCATAAAAAGTATTTAAGTGTATGGCACGCGCTTTGTTTGATTTTATTGTACACTCGTTTAACGCTATGCCTTTAAACACATTTTTTTTGTTTCTTATAACTTGCACTTCAATCAAAGCCCTTTCCTGAAGGCAAAATTTATCTGCTTTTAAAGTTTTTAAAAGTTCTTTTATGCCGGATTTTTTATCATAAGTTAAAAACCCAAGATGCCCGAAATTCAAGCCAAGTATTTTTATTTTACGGTGCGCAGATTTGCGGACAATTTTAAGCAAAGAACCGTCGCCGCCGAGTGAAAAAATCAAATCAAAATTTTGATTGATTTTCAAATTATCGTAAGGCAATATTTTGGTTTTTATATGCTCTTTTTCCAAAGTTGTTTTTAAGTCTTTTGCGGCTTTAGAACAACTTTCGCGCTTTGAATTGAAAAAGAGGGCAATTCTGTTAAGTTCCATATAATATTATTCTAGCAAATTAAGTGCCTGTAAGACATTAAATGTGCAAAACTTTGCCAAATAAGATACAATATGTCTAGGTGTTCTTTGGGAGGAAATATGCAAAACGCAGAAAATGAAAAAAATTATATTGAAGTCTTAGATAAAGGTTTCGTCAAACTTGTTGATTTTATGGGCTCTGATTTAAGGGCGGTAAGTTCTGCGCGTGTTTCCTTCGGCGGTGTAAGTAAAGGCGAGGAAAAGGATAAATTATTAATTAAATATCTCGTTGAAAACGGCCACCACTCCCCTTTTGAACATTGTTATTTTCAGTTTCACATTAAATGCCCGATTTTTGTTGCGCGTCAATGGATGCGCCACCGCATTTGTTCCTATAATGAAATCAGCGCACGTTATACAGAAGTTAAAGACGAATTTTATACTCCGGCAGAATTCCGCGTGCAAGATATTGCAAACCGTCAAGGCAGCATAGTAAGCAAAGATCTTGATAATAAAGCTTTACTAGAAATCTATAATAAAAGTATTGAAAATTCTTATGAAAGTTATAAAAAACTTTTAGCGGCAGGCGTCGCACGCGAAATGGCGCGTTGCGTACTGCCCGTCAGCCAATACACACAATTTTATTGGACGGTTAATGCACGTTCATTACTGAACTTTATTAAACTTCGCGCTGATAGTCACGCACAATACGAAATACGCGTATATGCCGAAGCGATTAAAAAGATTTTTAAGGAAAAATTACCCTGGACTTGGCAAGCATTTGAAAACTTAACCAAAGAAGAGAAATAGGAGTTTTTATGAGAGTTCTCGGCATGATAATGGCAGGCGGTAAGGGGGAACGCCTGTTTCCATTAACGAAAGAACGTTCAAAACCTGCCGTACCTTTCGGTGGAAAATACAGAATTATTGATTTTGTTTTATCTAATTTTGTAAATTCCAACATATTTTCCTGCTATATTTTGGTGCAGTATCTCTCACAATCTTTAATTGAATATGTTCGCAGTTCCTGGCCCACGCAAGGTATCAGTAAAGACCACTTTTTAACCGTTGTTCCTCCGCAAATGCGCCTTGGTGAAATTTGGTATAGGGGAACGGCTGATTCCGTCAGGCAAAATATGAGTTTGATTAATGATTTCCAGCCGGATTTAATTGCAATTTTCGGTGCAGATCATATTTACCGCATGGATATCAGTAAAATGATAGATTTTCATATTAAAAGTAATGCTGATGTAACTGTTTCCGCAAATGTGGTGCCATTAAAAGAAGCAAGATCTTTCGGGGTAATGACAGTTGATAACCAAAACCGAATTATAGATTTTGAAGAAAAACCGCAAAATCCAAAATGTATTCCCGGGCACCCGACAAAGGCCTATGCATCCATGGGCAATTATATTTTCAGCAAAAATGTTTTGCTTAAAATTTTGCAACAAAAATATTGCGATATTCCGTCACTGGATTTCGGGAAAAACATTATACCCGTAATTTTAAAACAATACAGGACCTTTGCTTATGATTTCCCCTCACAAAAATTACCGGGTGTCAAAAGTTATGAGGAAAAGGGCTATTGGCGCGACGTCGGCACAATTCAATCTTATTGGCAAACTAATATGGACTTGCTCGGGGAAAAACCAAAATTTGATTTAAATAATCCGCTTTGGCCGATAAATACTTCAGTCCACAATCTCCCGCCAACTGCTTATTTGGGCGGCGAAATTATAAACAGCACCATCAGTAATGGTTGCCGCATCAGCAAAAATACAGTTATTAAAAATTGCGTTTTGGCAAGCAATATCATAGTGGAAGAAGGCGCTGTTTTGGAAGACAGCGTAATTATGGATAATTGCGTTATCGGTAAAAATTGCCACATCAAAAAAGCAATTATTGACCGTTTTAACACTTTACCGAACGGCATGAAAGTCGGCCTAAATAAAGAAGAAGATAGCCAAAATTACTTTATTGATCCGTCGGGCATTGTAATTATTCCGCGCGGAAGAACAAAATTCTTGTAATGCAAATAAATTTATTTTATCAAACAAAGCTGCCGCCATATTACAAAAAAACAAAATTGTATAAGGCGGCAGTTTCTTTTGCTTTAGGTAAACAAAAAAATAAATTTGAAACAATAAATATTGTTATAGTTTCCCCTAAAGAAATTTTAAGAATCAATAAAGAATTTTTGGGCCACAATTATGTAACCGATGTCATTGCTTTTGAAAATCCTTCCCCGGTAAACAACAAAATTTATGCAGATATTTTTGTATGCTTTGAGCAAACGAAAAAACAAGCACGGGAGCTTGCAAAACCTTATCGCAAAGAATTTCTAACGGTTATAATTCACGGCATTTTACATCTGGTCGGCTATAATGATAATACTCTTAAAAAACGCAACGAAATGAATGATGTCGCCGAAAATATTGCCACAAAATTTCTAAACAAAATATAAAACTACCGTAAGTTTCCCCACGGTAGTTTTTGTCTTTTAAGTAGTCAGTTATTTTTTTAATTCTTCAGGTTTGGCAGGTGCTTCTTCTTTAGCGAAAGGGCAACCTTTATCACCCTTTTCACCTTTAGCACAAGGGCAACCTTTTTCGCCTTTTTCACCTCTGGGGCCTTTGAAAAAATGACCTCTATGTCCGGGGCCTTTCATACCTTCATGCCTTGGACCTTTAAAGTCTTCCCCGTCTTTAAAAGGAGGCCTAAACAACATTGGCTTTTCACCTGAAATAATTTTTTTACTTATTTCATCTATATGTTTAGTTTTAGCTTCTTCGGTTTTCATTTCGGCGAGTTTGGTCTTCATTTCTGTAACGCGTTTTTCAAGTTCCGCGGTACGTTCTTCCATGCGTTTCAAATGCTTTTCATAATTTTCGGAAACCTTTTCTTTTATTTCTTTTTCAATGGAAGGTTTCTTCTTGTCTGAGGCTTTATTATATTTCTCAACAAGTTTATTCATTTCTTCAATGTTTTTCTTAACATCATTTTTGGCTACATCTTTCGCTTGAACAAAAGAAGCACCGCCAACCAATAATGCTAAGGAAAGTACTGCAAGTGTTAACTTTTTCATAATATCTCCTATATTTCTTGCATGTAATAAAACAGATCTTCAATTTCTGTTTCCAAATCTGTCAGGTTATTGTCCGTTTCTTCAAAAATTGTTGTCGGTGTTTGAACTATAACCGTTGGCTTTTTTGATGCAAACTCAAAAGCCGTAAAGCCGAGTATAAGTGCAAAAGCAGCGAATACCGTAGCCGGATAAACCCATCTAAAACCTTTAAAACTTTTCAAGAACCCGAAGTTAAAACTTGTTGTTTTTTCTTTGGCAACTACTTCGGCTGCTGAAAAGGCCGGGGCTTGCTTGGGTGCCAAAGATGCCGTTGTCAATGCACAAATATGCAAGATATTTTGGCACTCTTTACAAGTTTTTAAATGCTCTAAAAATGCCGGCGTTTTTGCGTCATCAAGTTCGCCGTAAGCGTAGAGCAAAGCATTATTTTCTTGTTTACAAGGCATATTCTTCCCCCAAACTGTTTTGCAATTTTTTAATTGCTCTGTTTAAACGTGCAAGTGCTGTTCCGAGCGGGCAATTTAAAACTTCTGCTATTTCTTTAAAACTTAAATATTGGCGGAGCAAAATAATTTCTTTATCTTTCTCCGGCAATTCTTCAATTTTAGCAAGGATATTATCCAAAGAAATTTTAGAGATTACCTCTTTTTCCGTATTTTCTTTAGACGGGAAAATGTCCGCGCTTTCGTCTTCCGGCAAACTTGCAAACTTTGAATTTGCGCGGAAATAATCCGTTATATTATTCCTTGCTACCGTGAATAACCATGCTTTAAAATTGCCTTCTTCACGGTACTTATTAATTTGCTTTAAAGCCTTTACTAAAGTATCTTGATAGATATCTTGCGCGGCGGCCTCGTTTTTAACACTGTAAAATATGAAGGAATACAAACTTTCTTTATACTTTTCCACGATTT
>JAZRHA010000057.1:0-20974 GCA_045644515.1 Elusimicrobiaceae bacterium
GCCTTTTGCGCGTCTGGCGCTGAGCACTTTTCTGCCACCTTTTGTGGCCATTTTTGCCCTAAAACCGATGGTTTTAGCGCGTTTTGATTTGTTTGGTCTGTATGTTGGTAACATATAAAAGATTATACAATTTATCAAGTACCAATGCAAATAAGAGGAATGTTTTGCAGTTGAAGTTCTTTGCTAGCGGCGTCTTTTTGGTGAATTTTAGTTTTTTTGCTCCTAAAGTACCGAGATGTCGCTTCGCTCCACGTTCTTCTTGGTACTTCTCGTCGCGAGAAAAACTAAAATTTCCCTGAAAATACTTATTTAATACATTTTTACAAATCTGCAATATCTTCAATAGTTTCAAAAATTGTATTGTTTATTTTTTGGGAAATTTGATTTTCATATTTCTCAGAATTATTATTAAGTTTTTTGGATACTATTTCACTTTTATGTAATTTAGAAAGCATACGTTCCATATCTGATGTTATTAATAAAGCCGTGTTTGGATATTGCCCCTCTTCCGCGTGGCTTGCACCGCTCCAATTAGTAAGGGCGACAATGTTTTCTGGATCATCAAGTAAAACCATAGGTCCTCCGCTGTTTCCTACAAGAATATCTGCGTCATGTTGAACGTAATAGAAAGCTCCTCTTATAGAATAAGGTTTGACGTGTCCATTTGAGGTCCAAAGTGTGCCAACAGGTTTATCTTCCGAGCGTCCTATGGTTTGGATTGTTTTGCCTGTAAGTTGAAAAGCATAATATTTTTTTATGTTTAAATATCCTGTTTTATCTCCTAAAGGCGTATCTAAAATAATAAACGCATAATCATGGCGAGTTACAACGGTATCATTTTTATAGTCTTTAGCGACTATAACCTTAATAGCTTTTGCTGAAGGGTGCCCCGGTACACCGGTAGCAGTCACTTTTATATCTTTATCTGTAACAAAATCTTTATATTCAAATACGCAGTGCGCAGCGGTGAGTACTATATTCCTGCCAACCAATGCACCGGAACAGAAACCATGTATTGATGCAATAAAAACAACTGGTTTTTGAAACTTATTAGCTTTTCCCGTTATATTAACTCTGTTATCAGGGCCTACAATTGTCGGTTGTGATGTGAAGTCTTTAGGTAAATTCATTGTCTTAGTTTCTTGTGTTTGTAAATTGTTTACTAAATAACCGTCATTTATCGTATCATTACAATATGCTATTAACGATGCAAACATAAACATAAATATGATTATTCTTTTCATAAAGTAACTCCGTTTATATTCATATTGTAAGTGTTTTTTATAATTCCGTCAAGGGGGGACAGTGGGGAAAGTAAATATAAGAAAAACTTTTCAACCGGCAACATGTTTTACTGTCAGACCAATTATTTTTTAAAATAAAAACACTCATGGGGTTAAACCTCATGGATGCTTTTAATTTATTTAGCAAAGAAAAACTATTATTTTTTTGCTTGACGGATGGGGGATAAAATTTGAAAATCAAATATTATATAATAAATTAGGAAAGAGATAGGTAAATGTCAATAGATTATAGAGTTGCAGTTATTCTTTCATGTGTTGTATGTTTTTTTATATTTATTGTTGTAATGTTTTTCTTCATTAAACTTAAAATAATACAAGAACAAATATCCTGTGTTTTTATAGAAAAATATTCAGAAATCAAAAAACAGCATCCTTTTCCTTTAAAAACTTGGCGTTGGAAAACGGGTAATTTAGGCAAGAAGTATGGTTTGCGTCTTCAAATAAATTTTTTATTAAAAGTAGAGGTATACCCGTATATGTTGCTTGTAAGCACATTAGGGAGGGTAATATGTTTGCCTTACGATTATTATATATTCCAATGCAAAAGATTTATCCTAAATTATTTACTTATTGAAAGAATACCTGTACGCGAAGGTGGTATTATTTATCTCTTAAACGGTTGTGATAAATTTACCGAGTTAAGGATATATTTGTCTTCAAGCAAAATAAATACTATTCTTGAAATTGCAAATAATACACAAAAGAAAGACTTTTCTACAACCGAAGATTTCACTCAATTTTAGAGGGAGAGATTTGCCTTACATAAATTTTTTGACGGAAATTTTTCTAGGGCCTGCCCTCGCGGTGCTCGCCTTTGCCTTTGGCAAAACTCGCACAACGCTGCGGGCTTCGAATCCCGACGCAATGACAAGCAGTTGGCATTGCTCCACTCTTAGCCATTTAAAAACCCCAGCGCTTTGCGTTGGGGTTTTCAAATGGCGGAGAGGGAGGGATTCGAACCCTCGAACGAGTTTCCCCGTTGCATGTTTTCAAGACATGTGCCTTAAACCGCTCGGCCACCTCTCCAACTCAAATTGTTTACCTATATATTTTACAAATTATTTAACTACTTTCCAAATTTTTTTAATATAAAATGGCCTTAACTTACATAAATTTGCTAAAATGAAATAAATAATATCTAGGAGTTTTTATGGAAATTTTTATTATCATTTTAACCGTAATTATCGTTGCAATTGTCGGGTATGAATTTGCCAGTAAAACAAAAACAATTAAAGAATTAAACGAAAAAAATAAAGACCTTGAATTAAAAACTCAAGAACTATATGCGCAATTAAACGAAGCTGAAAAAGAAAAGGCAAAAATAGATGCGGAAAATAAAGCACAAAAACAAACGCAGGAACAACAAAAAATAATTTTTGACAATATGCAAAAAATCGCAGAAGGTAAATTTAAAGAAATCGCAACCGAACTTTTAACCCAAAAAACCAAAGAATTAAAAGATAACGGAAATGAACTTATACTTAATAAAATAAACCCACTAATCAATCCGCTTAACGAGCATTTAAATTATTTGCAAGATAAACTTGCGAGTATGCAATATTTAAACGAAAATTTGCAAAAGGAAGCATCCGCTTTAACAACCGCTTTAACCAATCAAAAAAAGCAAGGTGATTTTGGGGAAATGTTGCTTGAACAACTTCTTGAAAGTTGCGGTTTAAAAGAGGGGGTACACTTCCAAAAACAACCCAATTTTGTTGACGAAGAAGGCAAAGATAAACGCCCCGATTTTATTATCAATATGCCAAAAGGGCGTTATATGGTTATTGACTCAAAAATGTCGCTTACCGCATACAATGCTTATGTTAATGAAAAGGACCCCGCAAAAAAAGAAAAGTTTTTGCAAGAGCATATTGAATCAATTAAAAAACACATCAAGGAACTTTCTGAAAAGAAGTATCAGGATTTAAAGGAATTATATAATTTATCGCCTGATTTTGTGATAATGTATGTTCCGCTTGAGTCCGCTTATTTATGTGCTTTGGAAAAGCAAAAAGACCTTGGCCTTTTTGCAAGCGGCAAAAAAGTTGCGGCGGCAACCGCTTCATCTTTGATACCGATTTTAAAAGCCATTGAAAGTTTATGGGCAATAAACACCACGCAAAAAAATATTGAGGAAGTTATAAAAACCGGCAAAAAGTTGCATTCCCAGGCGGTGGCTTTCGGGGAAGAAATGCAAAAAATAGGCTCTGCTTTAAGCACTTCGCAAAGGGCTTATGATGATGCTTTAACTAAACTTCAAGGCAAGCAAGGCATAGTTTATTATGCCAAACATTTGGAAGATTTAGGCGCAAAAAGCAACAAGCAACTTTCTTTAGACAGCGATTTGGAAGAAAAATAAAAAACGGAGAAAAACTTTTATGAAAAAACTACCGAACGGAGATATTGCTTTTCATAATGAAAAAAGTATTTGGAGTTTAATTGGTGGAATTGTTACGACAATAGTTATCATAATCGGTTATTTTGCGATTCCTTTTCAAAAAGACGAAAGCTGGATTTATATTTTTATGGCAGTCCCTTTTACTGTTATGGCTATTATGATGTTTAAGAGTTATTTTAAACCGGATGTTAAATTAATAATATCTACGGAAGGTGTTGAGTTTGTCCGTTATAAAAAAATATTTAATAACAAAGTTAAACTATCTTGGGATAAAATAGCAGAAGTATTTTTTGATAAAAGACAACAAACAGCGAAGGGTATTTCTTATACTGTTGAAATATTACTATTTAAAACTTTTAATAACGGTAAAGATATTACATATGAATTTGAAATACCGTATATGAGCATGAGTGATAGGCAATTGTTGTACACTCTTCTTAAAAATCACGATATCGTTGTGGAAGAATTGCTACATAAAAACATCAATACTTTTTAATAAAACAAAGTCAAACCAATTGCATAAATCTGGCAAGTATTTTTTAGAAAATTTTAGTTTTTATCGTGACGACATAAAATAAAGCAAGCCACGAAAACTTCAACCTGTCCAGTATTTTTAAATAAATTTCAATTTTTACTTTGACAACGTGTACCCAGAAGAACGGGAGCGTAGCGACTCTCGGTACACTAGGAAAAGAAAAATTGAAATTTGTTAAAAAGACGCAGACAGCACACATTGTAAATATCGGAATATTCCTACCCAATATGGTATAATATATATATGTATATATTAAGGAGTCCCTATGTCCAATCATGAACCTATAGCCATTATAGGTATCGGTGCTTTACTCCCCGATGCTAACAATAAAGAAGAATTTTGGCAAAATATCATTTCAGGTAAAAACTCTATAACGGAAGTCCCCACAAGTGTATGGGATCCGAAACTTTATTATTCCCCGGATCATAACGAGGAGGGGAAAACTTATTCCAAAATCGGTGCTTTTATAAAAGACTATAAATTTAATTCAATAAAATACAGAATACCGCCTGCCGTCGGTAAACAACTTGACCCTGCCCAGCAATATGCTTTAGATGTCGCTGCCCAAGCCCTTGAGGACAGCGGTTACAATAAAAAAGATTTTGACCACTCCCGTGTTGCCGTTATTGCGGCAAATTCCGCCGGCGGCCCTACAAATGAATACTCCGATATGCGTGTTTGTGAACCGCTTATTTGGGAGGCTTTAAAAAATTCCGAAACTTTTAAAACTTTAAATGCCGCACAAAGCGAAGAACTTATTAACACCGCACGCGAAAGTTTAAATAAAGTTTTACCTTTGACAACTGAAGACACTATGGCAGGCCAACTGCCGAACGTAATTGCCGGGCGTATTGCAAATGTGTTTAATTTGCACGGTACAAGTTTTGCGGTAGATGCTGCATGTGCAAGTTCCTTGCTTGCTTTGGCTTGTGCTTTGGACGGTTTGTGGCTTGGTAAATATGATATGGCACTTTGTGTCGCAAGTGATGCCATGATGGCCCCAAGCCAATATGTCAAATTTGCAAAAATCGGTGCATTATCAGCCGACGGCAGCAGGCCTTTTGACGATAAAGCCAACGGCTTTGTTATGGGCGAAGGTGCCGGTGCAATACTTTTAAAACCTTTAAGCAAAGCCAAAAAAGACGGCGATAAAATTTATGCGGTTATCCGCTCGGTCGGTCTTTCAAGCGACGGTAAAGGCAAAGGCATAACAGCCCCGAACCCCGAAGGCCAAAAACTTGCCGTACAAAGGGCTTTTGAAGGCCTTGAGTACGGGCCGAAAGATATCGGCTTAATGGAAGCACACGGTACATCCACCAAAGTGGGGGACAGTGCCGAAATGCAAGCATTAAATGAAGTTTTTAAAGATGTAAATACGGAAATTGCCCTCGGTTCAATTAAATCGCAAATCGGGCATACTAAAGCAAATGCGGGCATGGCATCTTTAATCAAAACCGTTTTGGCTTTACACAATAAAGTTTTACCGCCTTCAATAAACTTTACCGAACCGAGTAAAAATATTGATTGGCAGAATTCACCTTTTAAAGTAAACACCAAAGCACGTGCTTGGGAGAGTAAAAATTTAAGAAGGGCCAATGTTTCCGCTTTCGGTTTTGGCGGTACAAATGCCCATGCAACTTTAGAAGAATATGACGCAAACCATACTTACGGTAATGAAATTTTAACACAAGAAACAAAACATGAAACAACCACACCCCAAACGGAGGATAAAATGAATTATCAATTACTCGTGGAAGAAGATAAATTGCTTGGCGATATGTTAATATTTTCCGCGCCAACAAGGGAAGAACTTTTTGACTTACTTAATAAAATTTCCAGGGAAATTACTGACGATAAATTTTATTTAGTTAAACAAGCTTACCAAAACCACACAGCACCGCGCGCGCAATTTGCCGTTTCAATAAACGCAGAAGATACACAAAAACTTAAAAGCAAAATTGCCTATTTCCTTAAAATAGCCGCCGGCTCAAATGTTTGGGAAGAACAATCTTTATATCTTAAAATGAAAGGCATTTATCCTTTCCACCCCACAACGCAAAAGCCGAAAGTTTGCTTTATGTTCCCCGGCCAAGGTGCACAATATGTGGACATGATGAAAGATTTGGCAAGCAAATATAAAATCGTACGCGATACTTTTGAAGAAGCCGATAATATTTCCATGAAACTTGCCGGTGTATCTTTAACCGAAGTCATCTGGTCTAAACCCGGTGAAGATAAAGAAAAACTTAAAGAGCGCGAAGAAGGCATTAAAAGAACGGAAATCACACAACCTGCAATTTTAACCGCAAATGTTGCCATGATGCGCCTTTTATATCAATTCGGTATTAAACCCGATGTAACCATGGGCCACAGTTTGGGCGAATACGGTGCCGCAGTTGCCGCAGGGATTTTATCTTTTGAAGATGCTTTAAAAGCAGTTACCATGCGCGGCAGTGCCATGGCAGGTTTAAATACTAAAGATAACGGTAAAATGGCCGCAGTTGCCGCAAGTGCCGATAAAGTTGAGCCGGAACTTAAAAAGATTTCCGGTTATGTAGCGGTTGCAAATAAAAACTGCCCGACGCAAACTGTTATTGCGGGGGAATCAAAATCGGTTGATGATGCCGTTAATATGTTCAATAATATGGGCATGCAGGCAGTTGTTATACCTGTTTCCCATGCCTTCCACTCCGCCATTGTTCGCCCGGCGGCAGAAGGTTACAGAAAGTTTTTAGATACTTTGCATTTTAACGCCCCTGTTTTGCCGATAACTTCTAACGTATCTGCGGATTTTTATCCGAGTGACGTTCGAAAAATTAAAGATACCATGGTTGAGCAAATTATGAGTTCGGTTGAGTGGATTAAACAAGTGGAACTTGCTTATCAGCGCGGTGTTAGGTTGTTTATTGAAGTCGGCCCAAAACGTATTTTAAGTGCTTTTGTAACAAATACTTTGGAAGGTAAAAAAGATATTCGCGTACTTGCTTCAAACCACCCGAAACGCGGCGGTATAACTGAATTTAATGACTTGATGGCCAATTTGGCTGCTGCCGGTATTGAAGTCGATTGGAGTAAAACCGATTTGGAAAAACAAGACACTTTATATAACCCCGCTTTCGTTAATGCTGTTATGCCAAAGAAAGCCGAAACTGTTACAGTTTCCGTCAAAACAAATGTAAATGCCGGTAATATTGTTTTGGAAAATATTAATTGTTCCTTAAATTTAACACAAGAACAAGCCGCGGCTTTACTTAAAACTTTACAGGAAAAATTAGGGGTTGTTGCCACCGTTAAACAAGAAACACCGAAACAGCAAGAGCCTAAAAAAGAAACAGTTGCCGAAGTAAAACCAGAACAAAAACCGGAACCTAAGCCGGAAGTAAAGCCTTTAGATGAGGCAACCGTAACAAAAGAAGTTGTTGCCTTAATTTCCCAAAAAACAGGTTACCCGGAAGACATGCTTGAGCTTGATGTAGACATGGAAGCGGAACTCGGTATTGATACAGTTAAGCAAGCAGAAATGTTGATTTTACTTCAAGAAAAATACGGTATTTCTTCAAACTCCGCTTTGGTATTAAAAGATTACCCGACGATTAGGCATTGTATCAAGTACATTATGTCAAACACAAGTAAAGAACACAATGCCCCTAAACAAGAAAAAGAAACTTCTTCTGCAAAAGCAGAAGACCCTTTCCCCAAACCGGAGAGAAAGCCGGAAGAAGTCAAGCCGGAAATAAACGAGCCTAAACAGGAGGAGCCTAAACCAGAAGAAAAACCTCAAGAGGAGCAAAAACCGGTTGAGGAAAAACTTGCTCAAGAAGAACAAAAAACCGAAGAAAAACAGGAAGTAGTTGAAGAACAACCTGCTCAAGTAGCTGAGCCTGAAGCAAAGCAGGGAAATGCCAAATACCGTTTTTTGCCGGGTTTAGCAGAAGCGCCAATTTCAGAAGAAGCAAAACGTAATTTGTCCCCTAAAAGAACGGTTTTAATATTTTCAGATAATGCTTCCCTTACGAAAGCATATAATGATGCTTTTAAGATGGAAGGCCTTAAAACACATATCTTTACTAAGTTAAAAACTAGGGGTAAAAATGTAAGCATGACTTCTTGGGATTCCTTAGAGGAAACACAAACTTCTTTGGAAACTTTTGCCAAAGAAAACCAATATCCTGTGCAAGGTATAGTTTATTTGCTTCCGTGCTCACTTAAAAAATATGACAAAAAACAAAGCCCGTCCGCAGAAGCGGAAGAATATTTAAGGCCGTTAAAACTTGCCGTAAAAATATTTGAAAAAGATTTACAAGACAAAACAAATGCAGACACTTTCCTTGCAACTGTTTTTGAAAATGAGGAAGGCATACCTTTTGTCAGTAAAGATAACCCGACGAACGGAACTGTTTTAGGTGCAGCTCTGTGTTTAAGAAAAGAACTTTATGATAATTTGGGTGTTTTGAGTAAAATTATTGCTTTCAATTCAGAAACACCTGCCGAAGTAATGGCACAAAAAACCATATATGAAATTCTGAAAGGGGATGGCCGTTGTTTAGTCGGTTATAACAAAGATAATAGGCAGACACTCTTTTATTTGCCATACAAATTTGCTGATAGTGAAAGCATTTCTTTGGAAGGTAAAACCATTACCCTTACTGGTGCCGGAACAGGTTTGGGTGCTGACCTTGCTCTAAAAATTGCCGAAAAATTTAAAGCCCGTTTAGTTTTAATCGGCGAAGAAGAATTGCTTGATAATGCCTCCTATTACGCTACTTTAACATCTTCTGAGCTTCAAGATGAAAAAGAAAAATTAACTAAACGGTTAAAAGAGCAGGATGCAAATATTGCCGAAGACTTGGTAAATGAATATTTAGCAAGAATAGATAACTCAATAATTATCTTTAAGAATTTACAAAAGCTAGAAGCACTTGGTTGTGAGGCGGAATATTTCAGTACCGATTTTTCTAATGCCGTTAAATTAAAAGAAACGATTTCTAAAATAAGGAATCGTTTCGGCAGGGTTGACGGGTTATTCCACTTGGCAGATTTAAATCATAAAGGTTTTGATTGTAATGCCAATGCTGTTTTTAATTTCTTGGCTTTTAATTTTGTTAAAGACGGCGGAATTTATCTTTTTAACACAAATATTTCAAGTAAATTTGGGTGTGCAAATCAAAGTGAAAAAGCAAGTGCTGGTTTATATTTGACGCAACTTGCCTACATACTCAGTAATAGCGGTTTCAGGGCTTTAAGTGTTGCAACTCCTGTTTTTGAGGAAGGCATACTTAAAAAAGAAAATGCCGAAATTTTGCCCAAAGAACTTTGCCTGAATTTAATTTTAGATGAAGTTTTACATGGCCAAACACCTGAGGTCTTGATAACTGATACTTTAGGTGCTTTAGACTCTGATAAACAACTCCGTTTTGACTATGACGAACAAACGGAAATTGTTCGGGAAGAAATTAAAGAAGAAGTAAAGCCTGAAGAAGAACAAGAAATGCCGACTGAAGAACAACAAGTTGAGCAAGAGGAAGTTAAAGAAGAAAACATTCAGCTACAAGAACAGGAAGAACAAAAAGAAGAAGAAAAACTTCAAGAACAAGAAGAAAAACAGGAAACGGAAATTTCTGCTAAGCCCGAAGTAAAAGAAGAAAAACGGGTTGAAATTAAACAGGAAGAAATAATAACGCAACCAATAGTACAAGACGAAAATGAGTCTTATCCGTTTGCCGGTTTGCTTAAAGAAAAAACAGGCAGCAATATTTTGATGGAAAAAACTTTTACACCCGATAAACAATATTTGCAAGATTACAGCATTGATAAAGTTCCGTTCTTAGCGGCTACTTTTGGGCTTGAATGTTTAAGTGAATTAGATAAAAAATTTACAGGGCAAATACCTCTGGGTTTTGAGAGAGTACACTTTTATTTACCTATCAAGCTTTTAAGACAAAACCCAATAACAGTTCGTATAAAAGCCGCTAAAGAGGCAAATAAAACCAATTTTGAAATTGAATCGGATTTCATTAACAGTAAAGGTATAAAAATGGGTAATACCCGCTGCCATATTACAGCAGAAAATTTAAAAGATTTTGAAAGTTCTTGGAACTCAATTAAAAACAATATTGCAATTCCGGATGCATTGGCGGTGTCTAAAGAAGATACTTACAAGGGTTATTTCCAAGGGCCCAGCCTGCAAGTTCTTGACGGTATTTTGAAAATAGAAAATGATACCGTTTTAGCCCTTTATAAAAAGCCTGAAGCGCCTTTGTTTGACGGGGATACTGCAGCATTACTTAGTGCGCCGCTTTTAACCGAAGCTATGTTCCATGCTTGTGCTTACAGGGATTATGCCGTGGAGGGTTATGCGACTTTACCCGAGTATATTTCAAAAATACATTTTTATCACCAAGGGCAAAAGCCGCCGAAGGAACTTTATGTTTATGCAAAATATAATGACAAAACCATAGAAGGTAAGAGTTCCTTTGATGCGTTTATATTTGACAAGAATTTAGATTTGTGGGCAGAAATAAAAGATCTTCAAACAATCGGCGGTATAGGCCGTTAGGAGGGTTTATGAATTATCGCTATATTATTGTAAAAACAACAGATGTGCCAAAGGCAGAGACATTTTTAACTACATTAGAGTTAAAACAGTATAAACATTTTGCTGTTGAAAAAAGGGCCAGTGAATGGCTTGCCGGCCGTTATGCCGTTAAAAAACTTGCCTCCGAATTCTTTAGTTTACCTCTAAAAAAAATGCAAGTTAAAAATGCAAAGAACGGTGCCCCTATTTTACAGGCTACAGGTGGAAATAATTTAACAATTTCAATTACACATCGTGGGGAGTATGCTGCAGCTGCAATTTCTTTAACAGGTGATTTAATCGGTGTAGATATTGAAGAAATTGAATCAAGGCCGCAAGGTTGGATAGAACAATATTTTGCTAAAGAGGAGTTATTAGCCGATGATGATGCTTATTTAACAGAACTTTGGTGTAAAAAGGAAGCTGTTTTGAAGTTTTTAGGTTTAGGCTTAACTGTTCCGGCCACGCAAATAAAAATTATAGATAATGAAGTAAAATTTTTTGGTAAGGCTTTGGATGTTTGGGCTTTTAAAGGCAGCCCGAAAATTTGTTTTGAGATGAAAATTTTAGATAATGCTTACAAATTTGTCGTAGCATATTCTACGGTTATTTAGGAGAATTATGAAAGATACAGAAAAATTTGATCTTAATGATAAAGAATTAAAAGAAACACCGGAAAAAATTAAAAAATTCCGAGAACTTATTGAGAACACTACAAAACAGGATAAGGAAAAAGCAAAACTTCAAAATGAAAAGGGGAAATTTACCGCTCGTGAAAGATTACAGTATTTGCTTGATGAAAACAGCTTTTTTGAAATACACTCTTTAGTTGAAACTCGTTGTCAGGATTTCGGTTTAAAAGAAAAGCATCTTAAAGGTGATGGCGTTATTACAGGTTTTGGACGTATTAATGGAAGAGAAGTGGCAATTTTTGCGCAAGATTTTATGCAACTTGGAGGTTCACTTGGCCTTGCGCATGCAAAGAAAATTGCCTATATTATGGATCGTGCTTTAGAAGCTAAAATTCCAATAATAGGGCTTTTAGATTCAGGCGGTGCTCGTATTCAGGAAGGGGTGGATAGCCTTGACGGTTATGGCGAAATTTTTAAAAGAAATGTAAAATGTTCCGGCGTTATTCCCCAGATTTCCGTTATTTTAGGGCCCTGTGCCGGTGGGGCCGTGTATTCCCCTGCTTTGACAGATTTTATTTTTATGGTAGATGGTATCAGCCACATGTTTGTTACCGGCCCAAACGTAGTTAAAGCTGCAACAGGCGAGGAAGTGGACCTTAATACCTTGGGTGGCAGTAAAGCCCATGCGCAAAAAAGCGGTGTTTGTCATGTGATAGCAAACAGTGAGCAAGATTGCTTTAGGCAAGTGCGTGAACTTTTGACATTTTTACCGCAAAATTGTAAAGAAAGACCGATTTGCAGTTCTACATTAGACGTTGCAGATAGGCAAACCCCTATGCTTGAAAAATTATCTTGTATGGATCCGGGCAAACCTTTCCGCATACATCATATTATTTGGGAGCTTGCAGACGAAAATAAATTTTTTGAAATACACAGGGATTTTGCAAAAAATATAATTACCGGTTTTGCGAAACTGGGCGGAGAAGTTGTTGGTATAGTTGCAAATAACTCCGATTATTTAGGCGGCGCATTAGATTTAAATGCAAGTGATAAAGCGGCGCGCTTTGTCAGATTTTTAAATAACTTTAATATTCCTATTTTGACTTTGGTTGATATAGGCGGTTATTTACCCGGTGTTGAACAAGAACACGGCGGTATTATCAGGCACGGTGCAAAACTTTTATATGCTTATGGCGAGGCCACTGTCCCGAAGATAACTTTGGTTATCCGCAAAGCCTATGGCGGTGCTTATATCGCTATGGGTTCAAAAGCTTTAGGTGCAGATTTCAACTTTGCTTTGCCTTCTGCAGAATTTGCAGTTATGGGTCCGCGCGGTGCAGTTGAAATTCTGTATGCTAAGGAATTAAAAGCAGCTGCAAAAGATAAAGTTGAGGAACTTAAAGAAAAACTTACCAAAGAATATGCCCAAAAGTTCGCCTCTCCTTATCAGACGGCAACAAGCGGTTCGATAGATGAAATTATTGAACCTTCCAAAGCACGCAGTATTATTATTCGTGCTTTGAAAGTTTTGGCTAAAAAGAGAGTTGCCAAAACTAATGAACCTAAAGGGAATATACCACTTTAATATTATGAAACACTTAACACTTATTTCTTTATTTATAGCTTTATTTAGTACGGTATGGGGTGCTGAGATAGTAAAAGGGCCTTATACCGAAGATGTTGAACAAAAGAGTGCCATAGTCAAAATCGTTGCGACAGACGTTACACCTGCTTGGTTAGAATATGGCCCTATGGGGAAATGTAATCAACTTATGGCAATTTCCGCCCCTTCCAAAAGCCACCGCTTTGTTTTACACGGTCTTACACCAAACACACAGTTTTGTTATAAGGCTTATGTGAATAATAATTCAGGTGACGGCGTTCAAGAAGGTAGCGAAGGCACTTTTAAAACCTTATTTACGCCTGAGCGCAAAATAGTTAATTTTTTAGTTATTGGTAATACTTCAGCGCAGGCTGATGTCGATACTTCCGAGATAAAAAATACTATGGCAAGAAACATGACTATTTATGAATCAGATTTTTTGGTGCATACTGGTAATATTTCTTCTTCAGGCCTTGCTGCTGATGAAACCGCGCAATTTTTTGATCCTTATCAAAGACTTTTAAAAAATATGCCTTTAGTTGTTGCAATAGGTTCAGATGAATATGGCCCGGATGCTAAAACTGATGCCGGTAAAGGTTTTTTGGCGGCACATTATAAGGCAAATCACACTATGCCTTGGAGTGCAGGTACGCCAAACTATTATTATTTTGATACTGCAAATGCCCGTATAATAGTAATTGATACAAATAATTTATATGGTGCTTTGCAGGCACCGGGGCTTGATAAAAAATCTGCCCAATATGAATGGCTTAAAAGCACTTTGGCAAAAGCCGGGGCTGATAAGTGGAAAATTGTTATAATGCATCATCCTGTTTACTCAAGTGGTAAGACAGAAGATTTATTAAGCGCTTTCTTGGCCCCATTGTTTGAGGTTCATCAAGTTAAATTGGTTATTCAAGGACATCAGGGGGCTTATGAGAGAACAAAACCTATTAGGAAAGGTACCCCGTCAAAAAATGGGCCTATATATATTACAGTCGGTGGTAGTGGGAAATTTTTTGAAGAAAGTTCTTATTCAAATGAATGGGGTTCAAAATATTTTGCCGTTCCACATTTTTCGCATATTAAAATTGTGGATAGGAAACTCTCTTTAAGAACTTATACCCATGATAATAAATTGATTGATGCTTTGGATATAAATTTTTAAATTTGTAATACTTTGCTTATTTTGCTAAAATAAACTTACAAGCTATTTTTAAAGGAGAATTAAATGAAAAAACTATTTTTACTCTTATCTGTTACAGTAGTTTTAGCGGCTTGCGCAATACCTAATTTAGATACCGGTATGTCAATGTTTAGCCAAACCCAACAACCTGTGTTAGTTGGCCTTGAAAGAGGTACTAAAATAGGCCGTGCCTGTGCTAAAAACTATTTCGGTATTTATACTGAAGGTGATATGAGCGTTGCTACAGCAAAACGTAACGGTAAGATTACAAGAGTCGCTACAGTAGATAAAGATGTTAAAGGTTATCTGATTTTTGCAGAAGTTTGTACAGTCGTTACAGGTTATTAATTTATAACTCCCCTGTTTTTCGGCGGGGGAGTTTTTTTATCTAAAAATATGGAAAATAAAGAAATTTGTTTTGTTTGCCACGCAAATATTTGCCGTAGTTTTTCTGCAGAGTGCTTTTTAAAAGATTTTTTATCCAAAGCTGGGCGCAGCGATATTAACGTAATTTCCCGCGGCATTTATGCTCAAAGTTATTTTGAAGTACCTGATAAAATAACAAGTTTTTTAGCTTCAAAAGGTATAACGCAGCCACCGCACACGGCAACTTTACTCAGTTCGCAGGATATGCGAGATTGCAGTTTAGTTTTAACAATGACCGAAGGCCAAAAAGAATATATTTTAGATAATTATGCGCAGTTTTCTGATAAAGTATTTACTTTGCATGAATATACTTACGGTAAAGAACAAAGTATAAAAGATCCTATTTTACTAACCGGCAGAAGTTTTAACAGCGTTTTGGAAGAAATTTATATAACAGTCCAAGATCTTGCCAAAAAAATTTAAATATTATTAAATAAACCGTTTTTATCACCGATAAGGGTATACAGTTCCTGTTGTTTAAGCAGCATATCTTTGATGTCAAAATCTTGCATTTGTGCTAGTGTTTGTTCTTTAAAAGCAAAATTACCTTGCAGGATATTTAAGATGCTTTCTGCGGCTGTTTTTGTGTCATTAAACGGCACTAAAAAACCGTTTTCGCCGCTTTTTAAAACTTCACTGATGCCACCCACATCATAACAAACGGCAGGTACTTCCATAAAAATAGCCTCAAGTAAAGCCATTGGTAAACCTTCGCGAATTGAAGTTAACAAAAAAACATCTGATATAGATAGTAGATGTGGTATATCATCACGTTCGCCGACAAGTTTAAAATTGTTTTCAAGTTTTAATTCTTTTATTAAATTTTCCGTTTTGGTTTTAAGAGGTCCTGCCCCAGTATATAAAAATATAGTATTTGGCATTTTCTGGCAAACAAAATTTGCGATTTTAACACTTTCAAGAGGGTTCTTTTCCGGTTTTAAATTGGCAGTTTGCAAGATAATTTTTGTACCTTCTTTTATGCCAAGTTCTTCAAAAAGTTTAGACTTATTAAAGCGCAAACTTTTTTTCGCTTTTGGTGTAACTCCTGCTCGGATTAGACGTGCTTTTTCTCTAGTGATAATTTTATATTTTAAGGCCGTTTGTAAATCTTTATTTGAAACAAAAACCATATAGTCGGCAAACAAGGCGGCAAAACGCTCAATAAAAATATAAAAGTATTTTTTTAGAACATTTTGCCCTTCATAAAATACAAAACCGTGCGTGGTATGCACCACTTTTGCTTTTGTAAAAAGTTTTGCTGCTATACGCCCTAAAATACCGGCTTTCGGGCAATTTGTATGCACGATTTGCGGATCAATTTCCTTCAATTTTTTGGCAAGTTCTTTAAATGCTAAAAAATCTTTTATTGGGTTAATTTGCCTAACTAATTGCGGTATAAAATATAGATTTTTTATATGGTCTTTTGCATATTTATCTAGGCTGCCGCCAGGGCCGCACAGTAAAAAAGGTTCAAAGTTATCACTGATGTGGCGCGCAGTATATAACACACTTTTTTGCGCGCCGCCTAAGTCAAGTTTAGTTATAACAAAAGCTATTTTTGTTGCCATAAACCGATTTTATAAGAAGGGTAATAATAATTTAAAATACCTTTTGCATCTTTTTGCTTATGGGCAAGGCCGATAGCCCCTGCAATGCAAATACCGTTGCCGCTACCGGTATCAGAACCAATAAATAAGACTTCTTTTTTAAACGGTATAAAGGTAAAGAAATCAGACCTTAAAGTACCGGCAGAAAGTATGAAATTTGCTTCCTTAAAGGGAAGTTCAATACTTTTTTTAGATCCCACAAAACGGATAGCTAAAATTCTGCCTGTATCGGAAAAGTCAGATACTTCAAAATATTTTAATTTTCCGATTTTAAAGTTTTGTTCTAAGCGTTCTTGGATATCATTTATTGGTATTGAGTAAATCCATTTAATTTCAGACCATTGTGTGGGATCTTGCGGTGCTGAGAGCAAATCAGCCGGTGGGTTTGAAAACATATATTTGAAAATATTTAGAGCGCTTGGTTTAAAATCAAAAGTTTTTTGTGTATTTTTAACGCCGTTTTCCGTAACTGTGCCACATGCTTTATAGGTTTTTGCCAAGGCAAGTTCAGTGTTGTTTGTAAGTAGAACTTTATTCTTTGTTGTTTCGGCAGCTTTCCTTGCAAGGAATGAAACCATATTATTTCCCGCGAAATTAAAATCAGCCACATTATCGGGAATATTAAAATCAAAATCAGCAGTTAAATCTATAATATTATAAAGGCGTGTTCTTGTCGCAATTGCCATAGCCTCCAAAACAGCTTGATCTCGTACACCATGTAAAGCGGTGGTAAGTAATGGGGCAACTGTTTCTTCTACTGAAGTTATATTTACAAGCTGCATGCCTTCTTCAGTAGGTATGACAAGCAAAGAACCTATTAATTCTTTATCGCCTAAATTAGTTTCAAAAACGTTATCTGCCTTTGGATCTTTTATTATCATGCTTAATTTTTTATCTTCAAGATCAATTACAAAAGGGTTTTTTGTGGAAAAATCATAAGTGCCCCATTTGTTCTGAACATGCACACCTTTTTCTTTTTTGTCGAAGACAATATTTTTGGCGACAAAGGCATCAGCTTTTAAAACAAAACCGCGTTTATCATCCTTAATTGTGTAAGGGGAGCTTGTGGAAAATGTAAAACCGGTAATATTTGTAAGCATACCGTTTGGTGCGGAATAAAGCCCGATTTTAAGAGGTGCACTCTTATCAGGTTCCGCATTTTTTATAAACATTTCATTCAGGCGGGAATAAAATAAATAATCTTCCGGATCACCTTTAATATGCTTGGAAAGTTTTTGCAAATATTTTTTTGCTTCTTTATTTTTAGCGTCTAAAATAAATAGGCTTGCATAACTTTGCCAAGACGGTATATATTGTTTTAATTTGTATTGTGTGCGTGCTAGATATAATTGCGGCATATAGTTGCTACCGTCGTGTTCCAGGGCTTGTTCAAAAAGGGTTTGTGCGGCTTTTTTGTTTCCGTTTGCTAAATAAATACGTGCTATCAGATAAACCGCATGGGAAATTTTATAGGGGTCATTACTATAAATATCTTGTAAAATTGTACCTGCTTCCGTAAATTTCTTTTTATTAAAATATGTCTGTGCCAAAGCAAGTTTACCGGAGGCTAAATATTCAAAATCAGAAGTTAAAAATAACATATTATCATAAGTTTTTTGCGCTTCTTTTGTCTTATTTTGTGCAGCATAAAGCCAAACTTGAAGCAAATTGTAAATGGGTGTTTGCGGTTCAAGTTTTAAGGCGTTATTTAAAGCTGTTTGCGCGTTTTTATAATCACGTCTTTGTAAGTAAATTAAGGCTATTTCCGCCTGTGCGCGGGCATCATTTGTATATTTAGAAAGTTCTTTTAAGGCCTTATCAGTATCTCCTACTAAAAACGATTTATTATCTTCTTTAAGATTTTTCGGCATTTCATAAGTTAATACCGTTTTTGTTAAAATTTCTTCGTTTAGTTTTATATCAGGCAAACGGTTTACTGTAATGGCTTGCACTTGGTCACGTTCGCCGAAGGCAGATAAAGGCGTTGTTTGTTTTTGTTCGTCTGTTTGGGTATTAGCCTGAAGTGAGGTATTTCCGTTTAATGCCTCATTTAAAGATTGCGCCGCAAGAGGTGCGGAAAGTAAAAACACTAATAAAAATTTAATTATTCTCATACTTAAATTATAGCAAACAAAGGGCAAATATATTATAATAATTTAAAGGGGCAGTTTATGCAAAAAAATATTGAAGCACTTTTGGCTTATGCCGTTAAGAATAATTTAATTAAAGAAGAAGATAAATTTTGGGCGCAAAACAAGCTTTATTCTTTGCTTCATATTGATGGCGGTTGCACAGATATTTTGCCAAACCCAAAAGGTAAAAAATTGACCGAAATTTTAAATAATTTATCCACTTACGCGGCAAAAAAAGGCATTCTTAAAGCCGATACCGCGAGTTATAGGGATAATTTCGAAATAGCATTAATGGGTGTTTTTACTGCACGTCCAAGTGAAATAAAAACTAAATTTTTTACAGATAAACAAAAAAGCCCCAAACTTGCAACGGATAATTTTTATAAATATTCAAAAGCAGTTAATTATATACGAACGGAACAAATCGCAAAAAATGTTTCTTGGAAAGTTCCGACGGTGTACGGTAATATCGGTTTAACAATCAATCTTGCCAAGCCGGAAAAAGATCCCAAAGAAATTGCCTTGCTTGGTAAACAACCGCTTAAAGAAAATGCTTACCCCAAATGCGTACTTTGCGCGGAAAATGAGGGTTACGGCGGCCGCCTTGGTTACAGCGCACGCCAAAATTTACGTGTGATTCCGCTTAAACTAGGGGGGGCAAATTGGTTTTTTCAATATTCACCTTACTCTTATTATAGCGAGCATAGTATTGTTGTTTCCGCCGAACATAGACCAATGAAAATTACCGCAAAAACATTTATTAATTTGCTTGATTTCTTGATGAAATTTCCGCATTATTTTATTGGTTCTAATGCCGATTTAGGGCTTGTAGGCGGCAGTATTTTAAATCACGATCACTATCAGGCCGGGCGTTATACTTTTGCTTTGGAACAGGCAAAAACGAACTTAAAATTTAGTTTGCCTAAATTTAAGCAAGTGGAATTTGCCTGGCTTAAATGGCCGGTTACGGTTTTGCGCGTTCGCGGGCCTAAAAAACAAGTTGCTTTGGCGGCTGCGCATATTTTAAAAACTTGGCAAAGTTATGACGATAAATCTGCCAAAATTTTGCATGCGACAGGCAAAGAATTACATAGCACAATTACTCCAATAGCACGTTTTAAAAAAGGTAAATATGAAATTGATTTAGCCCTGCGTAATAACCGCACTGACGGCGCACATCCTTTCGGCATTTTTAATACGCCTGAAAAGTATCATAATATCAAGCGTGAAAACATGGGTTTAATTGAAGTTTTGGGGCTTGCGGTACTTCCCGGCCGTCTTAAAAAACAGATGGCGCAAATTGCTGAATTAATCAGCAAAAACAAAATTGAAAATATTAAAAAAGACCAAAATTTAAAACTTCATTATAATTGGGCCAAAGAAAGTTGTGCCGGTAAAAAATTCAAAAATTTAGCGGAAGTTCAAAAATTTTTACGCACGCAAATAGGATATACTTTTGTTGCATCTTTAGAAGACTGTGCGGTATTTAAACAAAACGCCGAAGGTAAACAAAATCTGTTAAGATTTATTTCTAAATTAGGCGGAAAAATTATTTAATTATTTTTTCTTCTTTTAAACTTTATTTTTATTCCGATTAACGATAATATTTTATATTGATGATTACTTTGGGTTTTGAAAATAAATCTTCTAGTCTTCCTAATATGTGTTTTTATAAAAGCATAAATTAAACGAAAAAAATCTTTAATCTTTCTTGTTCTCAAATATTCAAAATAAATCCAATCTACTGATCTCGATTTATTCGAATTATTCCAAGGTTTTTTTGAATTGGTATAATGAATTATAGCAGGTTTTTTTGCAGCTTGTATAATTTGTTTACAGTTTGGGTTATAAGCTCTTTCCGGTTCTTCTCTATAGAAACTATCTTGGACATTCCATTTATAATCAAGTTGTTTAATTTTTCCTTTACAAACCTGATTTATAACATCTTGGTCACCTATTTTAATTTTATCAGCTTCTTTCATTGTGAAATTGACTAATTTATCAAATAAATTATTTTTGCGCCATTCATCAAGATTAATTAACAGCATTCCCGCATTAATATAAAAACCGTCTTTATAAATAAAATTAGGATTATAATTTTTCCAATAATAATATCCGACGTCTTCAACTCCACCCAAATAATAATCTGTTAAATCTGTTTTAAATAGTTCAGACAAAGATTGTTTTACAATGATATCACAATCCAGATATATTATTTTATTAATATCTTTGCAAAGTTCAGCGATTTTATAACGGAAATATGTGGTATTAGAAATATGCGGCCCTCCTGCTGGAAAGGAGGCGAATTCATCTATATTTAAATCAAGAAAAGTAATATCAAAATTCTTAAATTTTTTTAATGATTTTATATAATTCTTTGATTTTTCCGGTATTTGATTGCATAATATGTAAAAATGCAGTTTATCTGTTTTTTCTGCCGTTAGTAATATGGAAACAATAGTTGTTGCCATGTACTGTAAATAATTTTCATCACTTGCAAGGCAAATATTAATTAACATTTATTTTTCCTTTTTAATGGGATTTTAATTCCAAGTATTCTTATAATTTTTGTTTTTG
>JAZRHA010000058.1:0-3748 GCA_045644515.1 Elusimicrobiaceae bacterium
GTAAACAAATTAGGATAAAAAAATCAGATCGCAAAAATGAATCGAATATTTTATTAAATGCTAGAATTGTTGATACTGTATTTAATGAATATTTTCAACAAAGATTAACTGTAATAGAGAGCGAAGAAGATTTAATTATAAAAGATAAAAATTATGGTAAAATTTTACTTTTATTTAACTATAACCGCGAAAGTAATTTTATAGCAGATAGATGGGTTTGGATATCTGTTTCACGTGTCATATATAAGAATATACGCGACCAAAAACAGAAAGATATAGAACATCTACTCTGGGGATATTTAGAATTTATCTAGGTTGTTATACCAAAAATATACCGCTTTCGTAAATGGTAAGATGCTTGCCGTTTTTTAACGTCGCGGTAACAAATTTGTCCTCGGTGTTAACCATATCCCAATGCAATGCGGAATCGTTAAAACCGAGTTTTTGTTTTAAGGCCTTATTTAACTTGGATTGATTTCCGGTAAAAGTATCGGCAAAACTTGCACCGAGTGCAATATGGCTGTTGCCGAAATTTCCGCCGAAATTCTCATCAAACAAAGTGTCTGCCATAAATTTATTTATGCGGGAAAAGCGCCTGTCCGTTAAAGAAAATTCACCGATTTGCGCAGCCCCTTTATCAAGGGAAATCATTTTTTTAAGGAAGTCCCCCCCTTGTTTTGCCGTCGCTTTAATTACGCGGCCGTTTTTAAATTCAAGGTTAACACCTTTGACATAAGTGCCGTTCCTGAAACTTGTTAAGTCGCTAAAATAAACACCGCGCGTGCCGCGCCAATCGGGAGAAGTAAAAATTTCAAAAGACGGAACATTGCAACCGCGTGCCGCGATAAATTTGCGGCTTTCGCCTAAACTTATTTCAAGGTCAGAGTGTTTTGACTGCAAACGTAAAGTTTTAATCGGCAGTGCACTTAAACGCGCGGCAATTTCCGCAATTTGGGAAGATACTTCCATAAACTTTTTTGCCGGGTTTTTTGCGTCTAAAAAGCATGCTTTTATAACTTGATTTTCATATTCTTTAATTGTCAAATTTGCTTGGCGTGCCATGCCGGCTGTCGGTACATTTGCAAGTGTCCAACCAAACAAACCTTTTTGCTCGCGTATATCTAAAATTTCGCGGATTGGCTTCCTTGCAAGTGAGGCAAGCGCAATATTTTTTGGGTCAACATTCTTTAAATTTTCTAAATTTTCTGGTGCGCGAAGTGCAATTAAACCGTGCAGATTTTCATTTAAACATTTTTCCCAAGGTGCTTGGAAAGTAAGTTGTGCTTTGCTTGCGGTTGTAAAAAAAGTGCGTGCCATATTCTCGCTTTGATATGGGCGGACAATAACATTAAAACCTTCTTTTAAAAGTTTTGCATAAATGGTTTCGGCAAGCATTAAAGCAGGGGCATCATAAGCAACCAAAATATTATCACCTTTTTTAAATTTGCCGGCACGGGCATTTTTTAAGGCGGAAATTAAAACATCTGCATAGTTATTTAAATTCATAAAACCTCTTATTTAAAACGGGCAAAAACAATGCTTGCTTCTTTGCCCTCTTGATTGGTTAATGTGTACCAAAAGGCATTTTCTTCGTCGGATTTATAGCAATTTGCAGTAATAGTATCACCAAAAGAAATTTCTTTTTTAAAGTATACAATAAGGTCCGTAATATTTTTATTATCTAAAATTTCTTTCGGGGTGGCCTGCAAGGACCAAGACGTAAAATGCTGATTGTTTACGTGATTGTTGACATCCAAATCTTCAAGCCTGGTTTGAATTTGGCAAGTATTAACCGGTTGTTGGCCTTCAAAAGAAGGCGCCCTTAAAAAGTTTTGTTCCATGGCCGGTTCTGCCGGTGTAGACGGGTGGCCGTCCAAAATAAATTGCGGTATGCGTGTAAGGCGGCGGGAGATTAAATCAATAATAACCCACTCTGTGGTGCCTTTGGCAAGTTCAACACCGTCTTGGTCATACATTATAAAATCACGGCGTGATGTTATTTTTGTATACCCCACAACCCAAGTTTTAACCTTAACGGATTTACATTTTAAAGGTTTTAAAAAACTGATTTGTAATTTTGTTAAAACCCAGGCGATATGTTGAGGTGTTAAGGCCTCAAACCCGAAACCGAGATTGTCTGCATCAAGGCAGGCGGCTTCTTGGAAGAAATTTTGCAACCCCCACGGGGTTAATATATTTTGCGCATTAAATTCGTAATGGCGGACGTTAAATGTCTTTTCTAACATAAATATATTATATCATTTTGAAGGCGGAAGTTTGGAGTCTGGCGGTGTTTGCCGGCTAATTCTTTTTGGTAATTTTCAATTTTTCTACGGGTAGAATTACCCTGCTCCTAAAGTACCGAGATGTCGCTTCGCTCCACGTTCTTCGCGGTACTCTTCGTCACAGAGAAAATTGAAATTTCCTCAAAAATACTTGCCGGGTGTACGCGTACGGTTTTGCTTTTATTTAATAAAATTTACTTCATTATTGCCCTCACCCGCTTGGCGGGCGGAGGGTGGCTCGCAAAAATTTGTTTTTGCAAGACGGATGGGGGTATAAAGTTTTCCTTATTTTGTTTTCCTTATTTATCCCCCCTCCTGACGAGCAAACTACGTTTGCTCAGTCGTCTCCCGCCTGCGTGACAACCCCTCTGTCACTCCGTGACATCTCCCCAATTTTTGCAACAACGCAAAAATTAGGGCGACTTAAGCGGAAATTTTATCACGCGGGTGGCGACAATAAAAAATATTTAAAATTTATATCTTAAAGTTTTAATTAGAAAACCCCGGGTTTTTAGCCCGGGGTTTAACTGCATAAACATAAATTAGTAATTAATTTTGTACCTGTTGTTTTTAGTCCAGTGCATTACAAACATCAGTAGAACACTTTGGTTTAGTACCGCAATAATTACCGCAACAACAACCGGTGCCGCTATAAGAAGCATTTTTACAGGAATTTGTTTCACTTGACTTACAAATACCACCGTCATTTATTGAAGCCAAAAGACAACCTCCTGAACAAACACCGCCACTCTGTATTTTAGCAGATTTACATATACCGGAACATACACCGCCGCTACTTACAGTAGCCCCTTGACATCTTCCGCTGCAAATACTTCCTTCACTTATTGTTGTCTGATTACATTGTCCGGTACATACACCGTGATTGTATACATTAGCAGATTGACAACTGTTTGTACTTTCGTCTCCTTCACATGTACCCCCATTAATTTGTGCACGTTGGCAACCGGGAGAGATAGTGCTAGTACATGTACCACCAGGATTAACAATTGCCTGAAGACATTTTCCTATGCATTGCCCGCCTCCTTCTACTGTTACGTTCATGCAAGAACCTTGACAAATCCCGCCGGCAGTTATGGTTGAAAAGGCACAACCTTCATTGGTATTTGAGTAACAGATACCCGCTATTGTAGAGTATTGGCATGCCTGTTTGTGTGAAGCATTACATACACCGCCTGCATTTATGATAGATCCTTTGCAAGAATGTTGACCGGTACCATTACATTCTCCATCCTCATTTATAATAGAATTTTGGCAACCACCTGTAGTAGTACCATTACATTCCATGCCTTCGCTAATGACCATATTGCTTTGATTAGTATATCCACAATATGAGTCTTTCCAAATATCATTCCCGAGTGTTGCTGCATATAAATCGTTACATCTCGATTCGTAATCAGGATAACAAGTGCTGTTTGTTTTTGCCCACACCAGGCCGGCATTAT
>JAZRHA010000059.1:0-26450 GCA_045644515.1 Elusimicrobiaceae bacterium
TGTTAAAAAAGTTGCTAAAAAAATTAAATTACAAAAAAAAGCAGCTAAAAAAATTGTCAATAAAGTAAAGAAAGATATAAAGAAAAAGACTGCTAAAAAAAATTTATTAAAGCAACAAAAAGTTGCAGTAAAAAAGATTAAAAAAGCTGTAAGAAAGATTTCAAAACAAGTTACAAGAGAAATTAAAACAAAAATCGTTCCTGTAATCAAAAAGGCAAAGGCGGAAACAGAAACTTTAACCCAAAAAGAGATTAAAGAAATAGAAAAGCACTTGCTTGAAATGCGTAAAGAAATTTTAGAACGCATTAAAACCAAAAATAACGATGAAATGCCGGAAAACGAAACCGGTGACGAAGCTGATATGGCTGCCCAAAGTTTGGAAAAGGAAGTTTTATTTGAATTAAATGACAGTTCACATGAAAAACTTGACCAAATTGAAGCAGCTTTAAGGCGTATTTCAAAAGGTATTTACGGTACTTGCGAATATTGCCGCAAACCTATCCCCAAAAAACGTATTTTGGCCTTACCGTTTGCACGTTATTGCATTAATTGCCAAACGTCAAATGAGTTTATAAGAAATAAAAATAAATAGTTGTTTTGCTTTTATGAAATTAACCCGCTCTTATATTAAGGGCGGGTTAGTTGTTTCTATTTCTTGTAACTTGTTGTTAAATCTTTCAATTATTTCAGGGGGTATTTTGTTTATTTCTTCCAAGCGTTCGTCAAAAGGCATATTATAATCAAAGAAGGGCATTGCAAGGTCCGCCCCGGCAGATAAAGACAGGGCAATTTTATCCCCTATACTTATTTTACCTGTTGCCCTCATATTTAAAGCATCTGTTATAATTAGTCCTTGGAAGTTTAGATTTTCCCTTATAAATTTATAAAACATCGGGCTAAAGGTAGAAATATTTCTTTTGTCAATTTGCGGATACAAGGCATGCCCCATCATTAAATAGTTGTAATTTCGTGCAGGCATAAACGGTATAAATTCCCTTTTTGCTAAATCTAGCGTAGTTACATTTCTTATTACCGGTATCAATTTATGCGGATCCAATTGCGAACGGGCTGTTCCCGGAAAATGTTTATAGCAAGGTTCAATACCACCGGCTTTAGTCCCTTGTGCAAAGGCTTCTGATAATTCCTTAACTATCCTGGGATTTTGTGAGTATAAACGGGTTTTAAAAAATTTATTTTGCCCTGGCGGATTTATTTCAGCATTCGGTGCCAGATTTACATCTATGCCGATGGAATCCAAAAGCCGGGCAGTTTCTTTTGCTTTAAAAAATACTGATCTTTTGGCTTTCATTAAACCCCTTTGCCATACCATTGCGCCATAGTATGCCGCACTTGGAAATTTTTTTTCAGGGAATAAATGCTTTAAACGATTTACTTTCCCCCCCTCTTGGTCAACAAAAAAATAAACTTTGTGGCCCAGCAAATCAGTTAATTCTTGTTTTAAAGAAACAAAATCTATATGTTTTTTAAAATCTTGCTCTATAAAAATAAAGCCATAAGGGTTTACTTGTTCCAAATAGACCTTTTCTTCTTCTGACATTGGGTAATTTTTAATTGTTAAGATAAGCGGAGAAATATCTTTTGACGATATCGAAACAGAACATAACAATAGAATTAAAAGCAAAAATGTAAATTTCCTCATAACAAATTATATAATATTTATGGTATAATTTCCTTGAAGGTACATTTGGAGGTATCATGAAAAAACTATTAACATTATCATTAGCAATTTGCTTAAGCTCATCTTCCTTTGCTTTGAATTGGCAGATGGTTGGTGCTCGTTCCATGGCTATGGGCGGTGCCGGCGTTGTAATAGCCAGCGGCACAAATGCCCAATATTATAACCCAGCTTTGCTCGGGGAAGCCACCGGCGATGAAAAAACTGATGAAAACGGTTTCCATTTCGGTATTCAAACTGAAACACCGAAACTTAAGGATGAACATCCGGCCTCTTCAGGGCACAGCATGTCATATTTAAAAGATTTGTTAAAAAAGGGTTATGTTCCTTTGACAAATACTGATATCGGCTTCGGTATTAGGAGAGGTAACTTTGCTTTTTCAATAAGGTCTTTAGATACAATGTCAATGCGTCGTATACAACAACGTTTTGCCTTGGCCAATATGGCAGCATTTAATGAAGCGGCAATAGGTTATGGTTTTTATCTCGTTGAAGGTTTACGTCTAGGCGGAAACTTAAAGGTTATTCAAGGTACTGCTTTGGAAACAGCCTTTGACTGGAGTACCAGTGAGACCGGTTTCGGCAGCTTTATGAGAGATGCTTGGCATAATAGGAAATTATCGGCAGATTGGGGTGTAGATTTGGGTGCTGCTATTAATTTGTCAGATTTTTTCCAAGGGAATTTTATATTTAACCCGGATATTGGTTTAACAGTTAGAAACCTCAATACCCCTAAATTTAAAAGGCCTAAAAGACCTGCAGGTTGGGGTAATACCTGGGATAGCAATGATTATAAATTAAAACCGCAATACAGATTAGGTGCGGCAATACATCCTGTTTCTGATCGTTTAACTATTGCTGCCGATATTGATTTAAATAAGAATGAAACTACAATAGAAGGTTATAAATCGCAGCAACTTTCCGCAGGTATGGAAATTCTTGTTTGGAATGAACATAGCCTTAAAGTTCCGCTTCGTTTGGGTGTTAATAAAAACCTTGCAGAAGATGAAGCCCCTACTTATATTACGGGAGGTTTTGGTACGATCGGTCATGATTTTGATTTTGAACTTGGTTTATCTTGCGGTGATAGAACAAATAAAGTCAAGAGTTGGCACCTGCCCAGTGCTTTGGGTTTATCAATGAGTTTTGCTTGGTATTTCTAGTTATATAAATTAGTTTTAAAGCGCGCTTGGTATATTTATCAGGCGCGTTTTTTATTGTTTATTTTCCCCTTGACATTATAATTAATTTGTAATATAATTATACTAGTTTAACTAATATATTTTAATTAGTTAACTTCGGGGGTATATATGAGGGGTAGAAAAAATAAACATAAATTACGTCATAATTCCATACATGAGGAAGATAAATTTTTGCATTGGCATACTTATCTTTCAATTTTAATAATTATAATACTTTGTTTGGCAATGATTGTAAGTTGCAAAACAAAAAGCAAAACAAATCAAGATCAAAGTTTACCTGTTTCCGCAGTAAAAGTTTTAAAATTAGATTTGCCTTGGCAGCTTGAATACCCGGCTTTAGTAAGCGCAAGCCTTGAAGTTGAAGTGCGTGCGCAAGTGGGTGGTATTTTGCAGGCGCGTAATTTCCAGGAAGGCAGTTTTATTACGCAAGGTACGCCGCTTTTTCAAATAGATGAAACTGACTATGCCCTTGCAGTAAAAAGCGCCGAGGGCCAGTATAAACAGGCCAAAAGTGCTTATGAAAATAATTTGCTTACCTTTAACCGCGTAAAGCAATTGATGCCAAGTAATGCAGTCAGCCGCCAAGATTATGATAATGCTTATGCAAATTTTTTATCTTCAAAAGCGCAGATGGAAATTGCTGCTTCCGATTTAGAAAGTGCAAAAGTAAATTTAGCATATACTACGGTACAAGCGCCAATTAGCGGTATTGCCGGGCAAAGCAATCAGACGGCCGGAAATTTAATAAATGTAAACCAAGTTCTTACCACCATACAGCAAATTGACCCGCTTTATATAAACTTTTCCATGCCGGCGGAAGATTTTTATGCCCTGTCTTCCGCTTATGAAAAAGGCACTTTGGAATTTGCCGCTAAAGACAGTGCCCCTTTAAGTGTGGAAATAATTTTACCGTCAGGTGAAACTTATGAAAATATCGGCCAAATAATTTATTTTGCCGGGTCTGAAGACGGTAATACATCAAGCATAAATATTAAAGCGCAAGTTTCCAACCCATTAAACCAAAAAACTTTACTTCCAAAACAATTTGTACGTGTTAAATTGCACGGCGCAAATTATAAAAACGCTATCGTTATTCCCACTTCAGCCATTTTGCAAACTACAAAAGGCAATTTAGTGTATACGATAGAAAACGGTAAAGCCAAAGCCAACTTTATTGAAATGCAAAGCCAGGGCAATATTGCCATAGTTACCAAAGGTTTAACCGAGGGGCAAACCGTAGTTTCAGGCGGTCTAATAAAAATTAGGGAAGGCATGCCGCTAAAACCCGAGTATGAAACTTTTGAGCCGATACAAAAACCCGTAATTAATACAGAAAACAAACAAAACGGAACTGCGGCTTTGGATGCTTTACTTCAAAAATATCAACCAAGTAGCGAACAAGACATAAGAACCCCTGCCCAAAAGCAAGCGGACAGTCAAAATAAGCAGATGATGCCCGGGGGCAATTTATGATTTCCAAGTTTTTTATAAATCGCCCGATTTTTGCAACAGTTTTAGCCTTGCTTTTTATACTTGGTGGAATTGTTGCAATAACAAAATTACCTATAGAGCAATACCCTGATTTAACACCGCCTACTATTGAAGTTACCGCCACTTATTTAGGCGCTTCGCCCGAAGTTATTGCGCAAACAGTTGCCGCGCCGCTTGAGGAACAAATCAACGGTGTTGAAAATATGCTTTATATGGATTCAACCTCAAGTTCAAACGGGACAATGTCTTTAACCGTTTATTTTAAAATCGGCAGCGATCCGGACAAAGCACTTATTGATGTAAATAACCGCGTACAGCAGGCAAGTTCATCTTTACCGACGGAAGTTACAAAATACGGGCTTACCGTTCAAAAGCGATCATCTTCACTTGTTTTGCTTGCAACGCTTTATTCGCCTGACGGTATGTATGATGTAAACTATATCGGCAATTATGCGCTTGTAAATATTATTGATGAGTTAAAGCGTATTAAAGGTGTTGGCGATGCGCAAGTTATGACCACTAATGATTATGCCATAAGAATTTGGCTTAAACCGAGTTTGTTTAACAGGTTTAATTTAGGTGTAAACGAAGTTATTTCCGCAGTACAGACTCAAAACACTCAGCGCAGTGGCGGCACAATTGGTGCTATGCCGATGAGTGATAAAATTTTAAAAACTTTCCCATTAATTACCCCCCCGCGCCTTGTTACACCGGAACAATTTGGAAATATTATTTTACGCGCTTCCCCTGACGGCAGCACTTTGCGCATTAAGGATATTGCAGATGTTAATTTAGGTGCTCAAAATTATACTTCGCAAGGCTATTATGATAAAAAACCGGCTGTACCTATCGGTATTTATTTAAGTGCAGGCGCAAATGCGGTTGAGACGGCAAATCTAGCTAAAAAAGCATTAAATCAAATGGCACAAAATTTCCCGGAAGGCATAAGTTATGATATCGCTTATGATACAACAGTATTTGTTAAAGAATCAATTAAAGGCGTAATTGAAACTTTAATTGAAGCATTTATTTTGGTATTTTTCGTGGTGTTTTTATTCTTAAAAGACTGGCGCGCTACCGTTATACCCTGCGTTGTTGTGCCTGTTGCGATTATCGGCGCATTTTTGGGCATGCTGATGCTTGGGTTTTCTATAAACAGTTTAACTTTGTTTGGCCTTGTTTTGGCTATCGGTATGGTTGTGGATGATGCTATCGTCGTAATAGAAAATGCAGATAGAATTTTAACTACACAAAACATGCCTGTTAAAGATGCAGTAACGCAGGCCATGAACGAAGTAAGCGGCCCGATTGTTGCCATAGTTTTGGTTTTGTGTTCCGTGTTTATACCGGTTGGGTTTATGGGCGGCTTTAGCGGCGTAATGTACCAGCAATTTGCTATTACCATTGCAATATCAGTTGTAATTTCCGGTTTAATGGCGCTTACTTTAACGCCTGCCATGTGCGCCCTAATGCTTAAAAAAGAGCGCAAAGTTACAAAAGGTTTCTTCTTTAAATTTGATAATTTATTTGAAAAATTTACAAATAAATACGTCAATATAAGTGAATTTTTTATACGTAAAATAAAACTCGGCGTAATTTTATTTGCGGTATTTTGTTTGCTTGCTTTTATATTATTTAAAATGGTACCGTCAAATTTATTGCCTGATGAAGACCAGGGGCTTTTGATGGTGTATTCCGGGCTTGACCCGGCAACTTCTTTAAGCCAAACGGATGAAGTTGCCCAGCAGCTAGAAGATGTTTTACTCTCTTTCCCCGAAGTTAAAAAGGAGTTTACTTTCAGCGGTTTTAATATTTTAAACTCAACAAGCCAAACAAATGCAATAGCAAGTTTCGTTACCTTAAAACCCTGGAACGAAAGAAAGAAAAAGAATCAAAGCGCAAGTGCCTTAGTCGGGCAAGTTGCAAATGCGGCACAGCAAAAAATCCCCAAGGCCCTAATTATGCCTTTTATGCCGCCTGCAATTATGGGTTTAAGTACAACGGGCGGTATTGAAGGTTATATTCAAAACAGAGGTAACGGTACCCCCGAGGAACTTGCAGATGTTACAAATAAATTTATTGAGGAAGCTAAAAAAATTAAGGGTTTAAATAATTCCCAAACCACATATTCCGCAAGCTACCCTCAATATACTTTGACGGTGGATAATGTCAAAGCACTTTCCATGGGTTTAAATTTGGATGATTTATACAATACACTTGCCGCTACAATAGGTGCAAGTTATATAAATGATTTTACGCTTTATTCCCGCAATTTTAAGGTGATGATTCAGGCGGAAGATTCTGCGCGTCAAACGCCTGAGCAAGTTGGAAATTTATATATAAAATCAAAAACGGGTGCCATGGTGCCGCTTTCCGCGGTTGCAAATATTACCCCCAGCCTCGGCCCAAGTATTGTTGAGCGTTTTAATGCTTTCCCCTCTGCCAATTTGGTGGTAACACCGGAAGGCATAAGTTCCGGGCAAGCAATAAAAGAACTTGAAAACCTTGCCCAAAAAGTGCTGCCGGAAAATTATGCGCTTTCTTGGAGCGGTACTGCTTTAGAAGAGACACAAAGCGGCAGTTCTTCAGCATTAATTTTGCTTTTGGGTATCGTCGTAGTGTTTTTGATTTTGGCTGCGCAATATGAAAGTTGGTCACTGCCTTTTTGCGTTTTGACTGCGGTGCCTTTTGCAATTTTCGGTGCATTTTTGGGTACTTGGTTTAGGGGTTTAAGTAACGGTATATATTTCCAAGTCGCTATGGTTGCACTTGTAGGGCTTGCGGCAAAAAATGCCATTTTGATTGTGGAATTTGCACTGCTTCTTAAACAAAAAGGTGCAAGTGCCGCAGCTGCCGCCATGCAAGGCGCAAAAATACGTTTTAGGCCTATTATTATGACCTCTCTTGCTTTTATTTTGGGTACTGTTCCGCTTGCCACAAGCTCAGGTGCCGGTGCGGCAAGCCAAATTTCACTTGGAACTGCGGTAGTTTTCGGTATGCTTGGGGCAACAGTTTTTGCGCCGTGTTTTGTGCCTTTGTTCTTTTATTTACTTAACAGGAAAAAGGGCGAAACACCTAATTTTGAATTGCCTAAAGGAGATAGAGAATGAAAAAGTTATTTCCACTTTTAATTTTTACAGTTTTTACAAGTGCTTGTATGCTTGGGCCAAAGTACAAAAAGCCCGTATATGATTTACCGCAAAATACGGATGCGGACGCGGAATATTTTGCCTCCCTAAACCCAAATTGGTGGGAGATGTTCCAAGACGATACCCTAAATAAAATTATAGATGAAGCCCTTGTTTATAATACCGATTTGCTTGCCGCAACCGCACGGCTTGATTATGCGCGTGCAAATTATATTTCAGCGCGCGGCGGACGCTTGCCAAGTATGCAGGCAAATTTTAACCCGTCAAAAGCAGATACAAATACCCCCTATATTACCGGGGTAAGCGAGGCCAATTTAACCGCAGCTTTTGAAATTGATTTATTCGGGAAATACCGTGCTTTAAGTAAGAGTGCTTATGCAAGTTGGCTATCCTCAAAAGCGGCGCGCGAACAGGTGAGGCTTACTTTAATAGGGCAAGTTGCACGTGCTTATTTTAATGTTTTGTCTTTACAGTTACAACTTGAAATCGCAAAGCATACGCTTACTTCTAGGCAGGAAGATTATAAAATTTACCAAGTCCGTTTGCAAAACGGTTATATAAATAAAGTTGATTTAAAAAGGGTGGAAGCGGAAATGTATTCCGTCAGCGCACAAGCGGAAACCGTGTATTTAAAACTCTTAAAAGCGCAAACAAATTTGCAAGTATTACTTGGCAAAAGCCCTAAAGATATTGTGGAAAACCCTTTAAAAACAAAAACCACACTTGGTGAGATTTTTATTTTGCCCGAAGTGCCTGAAAATATACCGTCATCTTTAATGCAAAGGCGCCCCGATATTGTTAAAGCGGAGCAAGATTTAATTGCCGCAAATGCGCAAATAAGCGTGGCGCGCGCGGCGTACTTCCCGGATATTTCTTTGACGGGTATCGGCGGTTTTGCAAGTGAGCCTTTGCATAAATTGTTTGAAACAGATTCAAGTTTTTGGCAAATTTCCGGCGCAGGTATTTTAAACATTTTCCAAGGCGGTAAAATTATTGCACAAAACAAAATGGCAAGCGCTAAATACAGGGAAATGCTTGCAACTTACCAAAACACCGTGCAACTTGCTTTCAAAGATGCCTATGATTCCTTAAACGCAAACAAGCAATACCGCAAAATGTTTGACGAAATTAAGCAACAAAGAGATGCTTTAAAAGAAACTTATCAGTTAACCAAAATGCAGCAAGATGCAGGGCTGATTAATACGACCGATTTGCTTTTGGTTGAACAAAATTTACTGTCCGCTGAAATGAATTTAGTTCAAACCCGCCAAGCGGAACTTGAGGCTATTGTAGGTTTAGCGCTTGCCGTTGGCGGCGGTTTTAAAGAAGATAAATTTTACCATCCCAAAAAACATAAAAACAGGGATTAGAATAAAATAAAGCCAAATCGTGTGTAACGCCCGGCAAGTATTTTTGAGAAAATTTTAATTTTTCTGCGACGACGTGTACCAAGAAGTAAAACGAACGAAGTGAGTTTGCGGTACTCTAGGAGCAGAAAAACTAAAATTTACCAAAAAGAATTAGCCGGCAAAAAATAGAAATTGCAGACTTTCTATTCCAAATAATATGTTATCGTGGAAACTACACGCACTTTCTTATTAATTTGTTGCGTTTCCTGTAAATACGGGATTTCTTCACTTGGTAAAATACTGAAAACACCTTGTTGTGCAGTATGTATTTTGCCCACTTTTGCGCCGGAGTTTTTGGCAAATTCTTCCGCCGCAACTTTTGCATTTTTTGTGGCTTCACTTAACATTTCCGGTTTAATATCATTTAACTTGGTAAACAAATAATTTACCGGGGAAGAATAACTCTGGCTGTCAAAAATTATACCCTTTTCAATCAAAGCACCCATTTTGCCGATAGAACTTGCAACTAAATCAACATTATTGCTTTTTACCGTTACCGTTTGCGATAAAATAAAGTGTATATTAGTGTTTGTGTTATATGGATTTGCGGTTAAGTCATTAGTATCTAAACGGCCGATATTTATTTCCCCTTCCGCAAAGCCTAAAGTTTTTAAATAATCGGTAATAATTTTTTCCTGATTATTCATTTTTTGTTGCAAAACAACGGCATCATCACCTGTTTGCACAAATTTGAGTTCCCAAACAGCCAAATCTGCTTTGACTGCTTTTTCGGCCAAACCTTTAACTGTTACAAAGTTTGCACCGAAATGGGCTTTATAATAATAAAAACCTGTAAAAAAACCGCCAAATATAAGCCCAATGCTTAAAATCCCGGCGGCAATAGTTATTTTTTTGCTATTCATAAAAGCATCCTCCTAAAAATAATTATAGCATTTAAGTACAAAAAAGGTATAATATTTTATGTGGAGGTAATTTATGTTCAGGAAATTATCTGTTTTTGTGATTTTTTTATTATTTGTCATAGGCATTATTTGTGCCGCCGTTCATACTCCGACAAGAATGGGGCAAGCGAAAAGTGAAAGGAAATACACTTATTTATATGACACTTCTTTAATACAAGCTATAAAAAAACAAGATTTAGAAAGAGTAAAATTTTTATTACTTGCCAATGTTAGCCCTAATGAAGCTAATGATGAAGGATATATGCCTTTATCAATAGCTTGCAATTATCCGTCTGAAGAAATTGTTACAGCGTTGTTAGATAAAGGTGCATTGGTTAATAGTGCTTCCAAAGATGGTGTAACCCCATTAATGACAGCATCTGCAGTAGGTAGTAGAGAAATGGTTGATACATTATTGGAATACGGTGCAGACCCAAATTTAAAAGATAATAATGGCAAAACAGCCTTAATGTATGGGGTTGAAAATTTAAATTATGATTCAGTTTTAAGCTTACTGGAGGTAGAAAAATTAAATTTATCCCTTACCGATAAAGACGGTAAAACAGCTTTTGCATACGCTTTGGAAAGTAATGATCCGGATATGTTGGATTTATTTGCACGAAGAGGAACCGGGGTTGATGAAGAAGATGAATTTGCAGAAGATGACTTTGCAGAAAATGAGGTTGCACAAGATTTTCTATTAACATCCATTGAAAAGGATGATATGGAAACAGCCAATACCTTGCGAAATTACGGTGTAACTTTGAAAAAAGAAAGTAAAGATATTCAAAAAGCTTTAGTTGATGCGGTTAAAAATAATGATATAGAAAAGACTGACATGTTGCTTGAAGCCGGTGCTGACCCTAATGCAAAAGATGCCTCGGGCACTGCAGTACTAAGTTATGCCATAAGAAACGGAAATAATGAGATGAAGGAACTTTTAATGTCTTATTCCGCACAATCTGTAGAAACTTATGCTATAGATTTTTCCAACTGGGGCATAAAAGAACTTAAGAATTATATAGAACGCAGTTCTTATAATTTGAATGCTGCCAAAGCTGAGCTAGCCAAGAAAGAAGGTAAGACAGTAAAAAAGGAATCTACAACTACCGTTAAAAAGGCAGTTAAAAAGCCTGTTTCCAAACCAAGAGCAAAAAGTAATTCTTCCAAAAAAGTTACGAAAACTACCCGTGTAACAAAAAATGATGATGGAACAATAACTACTACCGAGACAAATTCTACAGTCATTACACAAAGTAACAGTAATATATCTGATGATCGTGTTTCCGTACCGCAGAAATATAACCAACAGATTTCAACCAATGTAGGTAGCACAACGACGGGTAATCCTTATGAAATGCCGGTTGAACAGGAATATGCACCTAGCGTTTCAGATCCTAATAACAAGATTAAGTATGATCAGCAAATGCGGTATTATACCAATGTAAAAACTTGTAAGAAAGGCACCTTTCCTTTAGGGAAATCTTCCGCTGACGGCACTTATTATATTTACGGTATGGAAAACGGGAAATGCCATGTACGAGAGAATCTTTTAGGCTCTGATATGCACTGTTATTTGCCAACGGATGTTGCGGCAAAATATTTCGAAGAAGGAGTTAAAATGTTAAATAATTCTTTGAAGAAAGGAGTAGCAAGCAGTGCATATATAAATCAAATAACAAATGACGAAAAATATTGTAGTAGTGAGGAAGAAAATAATCCTTTCGCTTTCTAGATAATTAGCTAGATAAATAAACATCCCCATGTTTTACGTGGGGATGTTTATTATAGGGCGCGTTTAGAAAAAGTAAGAAACGCTTTTACAGGAGAACCCCTATAATCGGTAAAATTATTTTTTTATTTCACTTTTGTTTTCTGAAGTCTTATTACCAATTACTGCGCGGAGGCCAAAAAGCCCAAGCCCCTCAAGCAAATGCAAAGTTGCATCATTAGAGGCAATATTCTTACACCACATAATAAAATCAGTAAGCCCGTTAAAGGAAATAAGTTGTTCAATATAAGTTAAAAGGGCTTGCAAAATTATTATTGTTGCTGCTAAATAAACTTTTTTGTTTTTTAAAAATTCTTTTGCTTTTTTTGCAAAATTTATTATTTTATTTATCATTGTTACTCCTAAGTAAAATATTTTTTATTATTTTTGTGTCTTGTGAAATTAAATTAATTTCCCCCTCCATTTTGCTTTGGCGGGTTGCAAATATATGCAATGTTTCTTCTACTTTATCAAGGCGTTTTGGGGTTTTTAAAGTGGCCGAAAACCATAAAATAAAAGAAAGCAAAGCCGCCAAAATAAAAATCAAATTTTTTATAGTTAAACTGATTTTAAAAATGAAAGGCAAAGTATTTGTTATGTTTTTTGTAGTTAAAGCAGTTTGCATTTAAACCTCCGTCAAATCAAGCCTGAGTTGCCAATTAGTTAAGTCAAATTCCAAACCTTCCACTTCGGCGGTAAGTGTTACAAACGGTGCATAATTTATTTGCAAGATATCTCCCAGTTCAATTTGCGGCAAAAATTTGCAAACTAATGCTATGCGTTGTTTTTTAGTGCAAGCCCGCACGTAAATATCCGGTGCTGCTGCACGTGCCAAATTGGCATTTTGGGCAGGTAAGAAAGCCGAACTTAAAGCAAGTTCTTTAACACCGTATTTATCAATAATATTCGGGCGTTCTTCTTCTAAAATGAAAGGGTCAACTTGATAGGAAAAATCCCCAAACTGTACTTTAACGCTTGTGTAAAGTTTATTTAGGCCGGAGTCTAAACTTTCAAGGGATATAATATCTTTTGCCTCTAAAGTCAGGCTTGGGGTGGTGTTTAGCGAACGGTTTAAAAACAAAAATTTACCGTTACTGTCAAAACCTATTTGATAACCGCTTAAAGTTGCAAGTTCCTTCATTATATCTAAGCAGGACATATTTTTTGTGCTGACTATTGCAATATTAACGCCGCTTATTTCCCAAGTTAAAGCAAAACTGCTTAAAACGGGGCTTTGGGTTTGGGTACTGTCGCTTTGGGCTTCCCATTTAATTTGTGCACAATTTTTGGTTGAAGTTATGCTTTGATTATTGCTGATACTCTCCCAAGCAGACCAGTTTGCATCATCTTCGTCTTTAAAACGCATATAGAAGGCTGCGCTGCCGCTATTTAAAGTTTGTTGGAAGGTAAGTTTCCCCCAATTTTTAAAGTTTGTACCGGTTTGTATTATAGGGCTTAAATAATAACCATTGGGGCTTAAAGTGCCGCTGCCTGTACTGACAAGGGGGCTTATTTGATAATTGTAAACATTATTTCCCCCGTAACCGGTCATCTTAAAAAATTGATAATTGGACGCAGTATAAGTATTATCTTGATAAGTTCCGCCTACGACACTTACCCAATCGCTTCCGCTTGTGATATTTTTAAACCATATTTGGAAGGTACCGTCTTCTGATCTGCTTATGCGGTAGCGAAAACGCGTCATATATCGCCCTGTTTGATAATACCATTGTTTTAAAAATATTTCTTGCCCGTTAGTTATACGGCTTAAATTAAAGAAAATATAATCATAACTATATTCAAAAGACAGTAAATAACCGTTTGTATTTGCTAAATTATCAGAAGAAGAAATTAAATAATTATATTGGTAAATATTATCTTCTTCTGCGGCGGAAACTTCCGCCTCCCAGGTGCCATAGGCTTGTGTTGCCGGTGCGCGGAAAAGGGCTTCACTTCCTTCCGGCATCATTTTAGGGCCTACAACCAAAATTGACGATGGCGTTATGGTTACAGTTTGGTTACTTGGGGCTGATATCGTTGTCCATGTATAATCGGTATCTTGTAAAAAATTATCCTCAAGTTGCAAGGCATTATTTTCTATTATTAAAGAGTTTAAAGTGCCTTCACTAAAGTCATTATAGGTCGGGCAACTGTAATTTGCTTCAATAGTGGAAGAATAAAATACCGGGTCAATTTGCCTTGAAGGCGCGGCGCAAATATCGGCAATTTGGCCGGCAATCCACTCGCAAGTTTTATCGGTATAATAATAGCGGTATGTAGACCATAAAGTGTCGGTTTGCGGTAAGTCAATGTTTAAAGTAATTGTGGCAGGTTGATTATACTGGCTTAAACCGGAAACAGTGTAGTCATTATGCGCTTTTAACAGCGTGGCATTTTCTACACCGTCTTCGGTAGCACCTTGATATACGGCAACAATTTCGCTGACTGTGTTGTTTTGAGTGGTAAATTTTTTGGCAGGGTTATCTTGTGTCGGTGTTAAAATTTCAAGTTCTGCCGTTTGGGTTAGGCTTTGTGCGCTAAATGTATCAAGCAAAGCAAGTTGCCCAGTAAGAGATAAGGTTAAAGTGCGGTTTTCTTTATCGTAAACCGGGCCTTCCAAAACAAAACCTTGAAATATTTTTACTTCTTCATTATTGTTGCTACCTTCGGTTTTTGCGCTTATATAAACTTCAATTTTAGCACCTGCCCAAAAGATATTTGTTTCATCAAATGCATTATTTTGATTACTTAAAGTTAAATTTAAGAAGGCATTATTCCAAACGGAATAGCCCTCATTATCCAATTTCCACTTTATTTTTGAACTTTCCAAAATATATTTTGTTATATCTTGGGCGGCGGAAAAGGTATAAGTTTCCGTTTCTTCCTGCCAAGTGCGAGTATACAATAAAAATTTTTTTGTATATATCGGTGCTTGACTGTTTAAGGCATTTATTAGAGATTGAGAGAGTGTTTTCATATTATTTCTCAAGTAAATTTAAAGTGGTTTTATATAATGCACGCCGCCTGTCTAAATTAAAAAACGGTGCGCGGCCTAAAGCATATTCGCCGGCAATAGTTGTATCAAAGCTGCCGTAAAAAATATAAGTTAAAAAAGTGTTGTTTTTTAATATGTTTTCAAGGTTTTGTTTGACGGTATGATTTATATTTTCAAGGCTTAAATTAATGTTAAATTTTGTAAAATCTTGCCATTTAACAAGTTCACCGTTTGCTAAATAATGATGGCCTTCACGTGCATAAATATTGCCATTTATACTGCTTAAAACTTCGCTTAAATTAAGTAAAGTTTTTGCCGCTATAATTTTACCTATGTTTAAAGTGTCGGTATATGTAAAAGTGAGTTTAAGTATAAGCATACTTACGTAGGAAGGGAAGTTAAAAATAAAATCTTGTTCACAACTTTCCACAGTAGCGGTAATTGTGGAAAATTCCCCTTCCGCAGAAGTTTTATATTCTATTGTAAGCGCAGTTAAATTACTGTTTTTTATTATGATTTTATTTACTTCTGTTAATGCCGTAAATGTGTAAGTTTTTACATTTCCGCTTTCGCTTAAAGTAGCATTTTCAAGCAAATTGGGTGTTAGAATTCCTATGCAACTGATACTCATAAAGAAACCTCCCCGCTGCGTTGTTTGCCGATTTTATAAGATATTTTTGCCTGTTCTACCGCCCAGCTTACGCCGCGGCGTGTGGCGGAAGCAATTTCCTCACAAATTTCCCTTGCGTTTATTTGTGAATCTTGGTTTGCATTAATTGTTATTGGGCTGTTTAATGTGATATTTATTACACTTTCCCCAGCATTTGCTTGTGTGTTTGGGGCCGGGTTATTTTGTATGCTGTCTACAATTTCCGGTGGCAAAACAAATTCCCCCTCGTGCAGATAATATGGGCCTGTTTTATTTATAGGGCCGCCGCTCCTGCGGCTGCCGAGCAAGCTGCCAAACAATGAAGTTCCACCGGACACTCCGCCAAATAAAGCATTTGTTGCAAAATTGCTAAAAGCGGACATTGCCGAATTTGCTATTGAAGAAAATACTTGTTTTGAAAGATTTTCTATATCCAAAAAATTCTTGGAAGTAATGTCAAAGAAACTGCCAAATGCCGATAAAGAATTGGCACTTGCTTTAGAGGAATAACTTTCAAATACTCCGGCAAAATTTGAACTTTTATCCTCTAAATTTTTAAAATAAGTGTTAAAAGAATTTTCACTTTGGGTTAGTTTTTCTTGCGCTTCATCAAAGCCGGCAGGGTCAAACAAAGTGGAAAGTTCTATAAAAAATGAATTTGCATTATCGTTCATTTGCTTATTCCTATAAGGGATAATTGGCCGTCGCTATCCAAGGGCAAATTTTGTTTGCGCCCTTTTGTAGCGTAGCGGCAGGCCTCAAGAAGCCACAAAGGGCTTTGGGCCAAAATATAATCTGTGGTAAGACCGTAAAAAGACGCCGTAAAAAATATTGCGCTGGAAAGTGCGTCTAATTGTTTATTGCTTTCAGCGCTGCCCGAAAATTTAGCATTATTTGCTTAAAATCATTAACTTCAGTCAAAGCCAATGCCAAATTGCTAAGTTCAATAAGGGATAATTTATCTTCTAAATTTGAGATGTCTTTAAACTCATTATTTGTGAAAATATCTAAAATTTCCCTTGTTTTATTAGTGCCGGCAAGTTCCAAAATTTTTAATACGGGGTTTTGTTTTCCGTCTTTTAAACTTGCCGCTAGTTCGGTTTTTATTTGGCCAAGTATACGCCCCAAATTTATAGTTTGCTTTAAAGAAAGAGGGCGTAGTGTTATGGACTTACCAAGTATTTTAATTTGCCTTTCAGGCGGGCAGAGTATATCAATAGTTTTCATAATTTCCCCCTCTTTTTAAGAGGGGCCCCCGTTATACGGCTGAAGTATCTACAATTTGGCCGAAGCGTTTTGCTTGGTCTTTTGTGGTATCTGCCATGACGTCAAATTCCACTTCAATTAAAGTTTCGCCGTCGCGTTTATAACTTTGTGCGGTTTTGCCGTTTGGGCGGCATTTCCAAAAAGTATATTTTCTGCTTGCACCGTTTGCACCCTTAACATTTGCGTATAAGGTGTAATATGCACTTTGGGCTTTGTCGCCAAATTCAAGCGTGGTGCTTGCCGGGGTTGGAACACCCAAAGCAAGTGCGATATTTGAAAGTGTGGCCTCCGCTAAAGTTACTTTGATTTTTAAAGATTCTTCCGTGGTAACTTTGGCAATACTTGCAAGCACTTGGTCCACTTTAATATCATAAGAAGTTTCCTCATGTTCAATGGTGATACCGCCTTTTATAAAGCCAAGATCGGTTGCGCCGCTTTCGGCAGTACCGTAAGTTGCAATTTTAAGCGTGCCTTCTGCGGCAAGCCCTACTACTATATTTGTTGGTGATGACATATTTTAACCTCTCTAATTATTATTTTGTTCGTTACTATTGCTTGTGTTATCAGTAACTTTTTTGTTAAATTTAAAAGTAAAATTTAAGGCGCGTACATGGCGGCCTAAATCGTCGGCATAATCATTACCGCCGGTTTTTTTGGAATAGTAAATGTTGTAAATTTCAGACGGTATTTGTGCTTCCGTCAAATCTAGCAAAGCAGTTACTATATAACTTATGGCAACTGTTGTTGCATAAGTGTCAGACGTAATTATTATGCTTAAATCTTCTTCGTTTAAAACTTCATCTTGCGTGCCGCCCGGGTTTGTGCTTTGGTAGACAATAAATGGCACCCTTGATGATAAGCGTGCATAATTTGGGTAAATTTTAGTGTCTGTAGAAGTTGTGCTTAAAGCGGTTTGCAAGGTGCTGTTTGACGCTAAATAAGCATAAATATCTTGTGCTATCATAAAAATAAATCCTCCGCGCTTGGTAAGTTTTTTTGCAAGACCTGTTTATACATACTTAAAACCGGGCGTAAAAAAGGGCGCGGTTTAATGCGCGTTGTACCATATTCAAGCATTTTTGCATAATTAACTTCCCCGTTAAAAACACCTGCTTGCACGCTTAAACTTTTGCCGGAAGTATAAATTTTTACTTCTATACTTGAGCGCAATTTGCCGCTTTCCATACGCGGTGCTTCGCCCGGTTTTGAGCGTAACTTTTGGCTGCCGGACTTTTCAACTTCCGTACTTAAAAGGAAATATAAGCTTCTTTTAATTCTAGAGGCAAGGTCATTAATCAAAGTTTTTTGATAAGTTTCAAACTTTTTATTTGCCCGGTTGATATTTGTTTTTAGTTGCAAACTTTGGCAATTTATTTTAGGTAAAAACATTAACCCCTCCTTTCTGCGTACAAGCAAAAAAGCCGGTCTTCGCCGCCCATATTGATTAGGCCTATTACATCATAAGTGTTGTTGTCAATTTCTACAGCCAATTTTTTACCGTAAAGTGTGCTTTTGGCCCTAACATAAATTGAGTGTGTTGCCAAAGCATAAGTCGGCAAAGAATATTTGCGTTCGCTTACAGTTCTTGTTCTTAAACGGCAAGGCAAAGCGGTTTCCAAGACGGTTGCAACGTTTTTTTGCTCGCCGCTTGCGGCCTCTTGCGTATAGGTTATTTGGCTGATTTTGCAGGTTTTATTTAATAGTGTTTTTAGCGACATTTCCCCCCCTTACAAATCAATCCTTTTATAACCTTCAAGCAGGCTTATAACGGTATCAGGTATTTGATTTCGTTCCAGGTAATTGACGGAGTAATCGCCTAAAGTTTCGCTGTCTATGCCTTCTGATTCTTTTGTGTTTACAAGGTAAGAAATCCATTGCCAAATTGCAAGTTGTATGTTTTTTGGCACACTTGCGGTATTTGCGGCAAGGCCGGCGGTGTAAGTAACTAAAACAGCGCCTTTCCAAAAAATATTGCGCCTGATAATACCATTTGAATTATCTATTTTTAAGGCGGTTGTGTCTAAAGTTTCGCCGTCCTCAACAATAGTTGTTACGGTAGTTACCGGATATTGCCTGAGTTGTAAATATTAGCTTTTTGAGTTAGTCGACTCATAAGGCTCTTGGCTTATTTGACGGGCGACGATAAAACGCCCCAAATATTCCTCTGCTGCATTGGTTACGCTTTCAATTAAAAGTTCAAAAAGATCATCTTTTGAAGTGTCGCTTGCGGCGATATTTAAATATTTTTTTAAATTATCCAAAGTGGTTGCGGCATTTGTAGGTAAAGACATTTTAACCTCTCTATTTATGGCCTTGCGCCTAAACGCAAGGCCAAAATAAATTATTTGAACAGTAAATAACTGAAGGCATTACCATAGGTAACATTGATTGATAAAGCCTGTGTGAAGCGGAGCCAGGTTTGGTCCGTCATAAATGCGCTTTCTAGTGAACTGTCGGAAGAATTCCAGGCGGCTGCATCTTGGGAGACTTTGACTGTCATTTCTTCTCTAGGTGAAATTAAGAGGTTTTTATTAAAGCGGCCGAAGAAAGCAATGGTTTTATCACCACCTGTTAAGCTGCTTGCGCTACTGACTTCGTTTGGAATTTGTGAGCATACAACATAAGGAACATTCCAAATTTTTGCCGGGCTTGTGGCTGATGGCGGGCACCAGACATATTGACCGTTTAAGTCCTTAAGTTGCATAAGTTTTGCAAGGCCTGCGCGCGATAAAGCAATCACACCGTCTTTTGCTTGTGTTTCGTTTAAGCTGAAGATTAAGTTTGAAATATCATCAAAACTGACAGTTGAAGATGCCATAGAAACAGCATTTACGCCGGAGGTCTTTAAAATACCGTAGAAAGGATCAGTTGAACCATCTCCGAGTAAGGCTACGCGTTCAATTTCAAGTGCCATGGCTTCGGCAACGATTTCAGATAAAAATTGGGTTAAATTGATGGCGCTGTCGCGGATAAGTTCGTCGGTACATTTAATGACTGTTGCCAAAACTTTTGCGGTTTGTTCAATTTGGCCGAAGGTGGGGTTTGAAATGGTTTTTGTACCGCTTTCGGAAACCCAGCCCACTTGCAAATTAGTTAATTGTTTGGGGATTTGCCTTTTCCAAGCAGACATAGGCAAAATATTTGCAATTTGCATAATCGGGCTTGCATCGGTCATCAAGCGGATGACTTCGTTTGAAAATTCCGTCGGCACCAAATAACCGCCGATATTGTTTGTACCTTCGCTTAAAACTGCTTTTTGGCCTTCAATAATTGCCGGGTTATTTTTTGCTGCAAGCAAGAAATTGCGCATATTGCCAAATTTGCGGCCATATTCGCTGGTCCAAGCTTTTTCCGGTGCAAATTTACCTTTTGCGGCAAAAGCGGCAAATCTTTCAAGTAAGGCATCTTCGGTGGTAGGCAATACTGCTTTACTTTGTGCGGGGTGCACTTTGTTGATTAAGTCTGAAATGATTTTTTGGGCTTTTTCTTCTGTAATGCAAGAGGAAATTTTAGAGTCAAGCGTTTGCCTTAACTCGTGAAGGGAAGACATTATATCGTCCATAATACTCCTTTTAAACAATTTTGCATGTGCAAAATTTTTTGGACGACTCTCCAGTCTGATACAAATGTATCAAATATTTGAACAAAATGTCAAGTTTTATTTCATGACTTGACTTTTAAGACAAGTTGCCCCGATAATTGCTATAATTTATATATGAAATTATCACCCTTACAAGCCCTTTGGCTTTCACTTGCCATCACGGTTTTTTACCCTATTGTAGGCAAATTGAAAACCGGGCATATTTCGCCGACAGTTTTGATGCTATTTGCAACAGGAATACCTGTGCTTTGGTATATTCCATACATGACAAAGCATAAACTTTGGCATACTTTGTTTGATAAAAAACTTATGCCGCGTTTGGCAGGGCTTGGGTTTTTTTCGTCAGCATTTCCTTTCCTTTGCATGATGATTGCTCTAAATTATACAACGCCGGCAAATTCCTCAATTTTAAATCAAACTGAGGTTTTATATTCTTTGCTTTTAACTTATATCTTTTTAGGGGAGAGGCCGACCGGTAAACAAATAATCGGTACAATTTTTATTTTAGCCGGTGTCATTTTTATTTTAATGGAGGCAAATAAATTTAACTTCCAAATGAAAGGCGATTTGCTTGTTATCTGCACTACTTGGATGTTCCAGGTAGGGCATATTTTCGCTAAAAAACTCCCCCCCGATTTGACTGAACATTTTATAACGGCCGCGCGTGCTTTTTATGCTTTTATTTTTTCTGTTCCTTTAACTTATGTTTTAACTTATTTCGGCATGCAGCCGACCATGACAATATGCTGGCAAACTATTGTAGCAATCTTATTTATGGGTATCGGGTTTTATGTTTACGGCAATTATTTGTGGTATATTGCAATACGCAGGATGGAACTTTCAAAAGCAACGACTTTGATATTAACTTACCCGGTATTTACATATATACTTTCGGCAGTATTTGGGTATGATAAAATTACAATTTTAAAAACCTTGGGCGTAATTTTTGCCTTAGGTGGTGCCTATATGGTAAACAATGTTATTAAGAAAAATAAGAGGGAAGTAAAATGAAATTAGTTTTATTTGATATTGACGGTACACTTTTAAATTGCGGTGGGCTTGGTATAAAAGCCTTAAAGCTCGCTATGCAAAAACTTTATAAAAAATGCCCGGTTTTTGACGAAAGTAATCTTTCTGGCAGAACAGACCTTTATAATTTTACCTATGTTTATAAGTGTTTAAAAGGCAAAAACCCAACAAAAGCCGAAATTAAAAAAATAGCTGCGGAATATTGGGCGCAGTTACCGCGCGAAATTGCTGAACTTAAAAAGGCCGGTAAATTTAAACTTATGCCCGGCGTAAAAGAATTTTTGGAAACATTAAGAAAATATAAACAAGTCAAAATAGCTTTGGCAACCGGGAACACCCCAAAAAGTGCTGAATTAAAACTTAAAGCCGCAGGGCTTGATAAATACTTTTCCTTTACTGCAGGCGGTTTTGGTTTGATGACTTTAGACCGCCCGGAACTTTTAGCGCTTGGCGTTAAAAGTTGTGAGAAAGCCTACAAAACAAGATTTGCGCAAAATGATGTTTTTATTGTAGGCGACACGCATCATGATGTAATGGCCGCCAAAGAAAACGGATACCATAATGCCGTGGTTTTAGAAGGTAATTTGGCAGATAAAGCAAAACTTTTGCGTGCAGCAGCCGAACTTGAAGTCAAGAATTTCAAAGACACAGAATTATTTTTGATGTGGCTTGTTTTAAAAGCCGATCCAAAGGGGATTAAAAAGGGTGCTTATATCACGCCGGCAACCGCTATTGAACATGTATTTTTTAGCAGAACAGGTATTGATGAGGATCGCTTAAAAATGTTTAAAATCAAAAAATATTCTGATTTGGAGAGTGGTAAAATATGGTAACTTGGCAAGACGGTGCAAATTGTTTTGTTGAGGCTTTAGCGGATAAAAATTCCGTCCCCGGTGGCGGCAGTGCGGCGGCTTTCGCTGCTGCTATGGGTGCCGGTTTGCTTTTAATGAGTGTCGGCGTAACGCTAAAACGCAAGACTACCTCGCAAGCGGATAAAGATTTTTTAATGCCATATCTTGATAAAATTACCGAATATAAAAATGATTTTAAAAATTTAACAGCGGAAGATGCCGCTGCTTACCTTGAAGTAATTAATTTAAAAAGGCAAATGCCCGTTGATGCGGCAAAACTCGAAAAAGCACAAATCAGGGCAGCGGAAATTCCGCTTATAACCGCACAAAAAGCAATGGAACTTTTAAAAATAGCGGAAAAGTTGGAAAATAAGATTGCAAAAATTATCGTATCAGACACCTTATGCGCTAAGGTCTTGCTTATTGCCAGTTTAAAGTGCTGCAACGAAAATATTAAAACAAATTTGCCTTATGTTACAGATAGAAATTTAAGAAGTAAATTACAAATTGCATATAGCGAAATAGATAATTTATGCCGGAAATAAATTTAGCGAAATTAAAAACATATTTGCCAAAAGCAGATTCTTATTTGCTTTCTGAATTTTTTTACAATAATTATTTGACAGAAGATGAACTTAAAAAAGAAATATCAGAAATAAAACAGAAATTAAATTTAGATGAAGACGATCTTATAATTAATATTTTGCTTTTTAGGCAAAGTAAAATTAGTGCACCCAAAAGAGCAAAAGTTTTTGAAGCACAGAAAATTTTATTAGATTTAGCCAACCTAGTGTCTTTGGATAGAGAGTATTATGATTTGTTGAATCATGTCTATGCACAAGTTTCAAGCAAAACTTTGGTACAGGATGTGAAAGAAACACTTACAGTAGATAATCTGTTTGAAAAGATATCTGAGCCACGTGTTATTTTAAAGATAAAAGCAGAAGAAAATTCAAAATTTTTAAATAGATTACATGATCAGAAAAAAATTATTTTAAGTACATTTAAACGATTGCATGAAATTTATGCTTTTGAAGGCGCCCCAGAATTAAAAAAAGATTTTAACCGTTTACTTAATAAAGTTAATGAAATTTCCCCAAACTTCAAATATAAAGAGGAATTAGTATCAAAAGTATTACTAGCAGAAATTGCAGAGGAAGAAATTACCCCGATGCTTAATTTGTATAAAACTTTTTTCCATGATTTGACTTTGGAAGATTTAGAAACAATTTATTTTAAATATTCCGTTTTACCTGAGGGTGAAGTTCAAAAAACATTTAAAGCAATTTTAATGAGTTTGCCATATAAAGAAGAACCATATGAAAATTTGGCTCTTGCCGTAAAAATTTTAAAAAACGGTGACGAAGAAATTTTTAATGAGTCAGTAAACCAAGCCCGTACTAAAAAAAATAAATTAAATTATATGGAAGCCCTTACCAAAGTACCGTTTTTTGTCGGTTATCAAGATGAGATTACTTTAAAATTTTATGGTAAAAAGACTTTGATGGAAGTCGGGCTTGAATTTAAAAAACTTTTGCAAAGTTTACCGTTTTCAAAAAGTTATAAAGAAAATGCTGATATCGGTATCAAAGTTTTGCTCGGTAAAATTCCTTATAAAGCAGGTTACGCGCAAGCACTTTACAGGAAGGAAAATAAGGGCAAGCTCGGCGAAGATCCTTTAAGGCTTGAAGCATTACAAAAATATAGTGGCCCCGGGAGCAAAGAAGATGTTTTGGATTTCTTTCGTACTAAGTTAAAGTTTTATACTTTTTATAAAAATGATGGTGCTGCATATTGTTCAGCACTTGCTTATTTAATTGATGAACTTAACGGCAAAAATCCCCCCAAAGCAACCACTGTTGCGCTTGAACTTTTTGAACAGGGTTTAAACGAAAAACAAGTGGAAGAAATTGTAAATAAATTTTTACAAAAAGTTTCTTTTGATGCAGATGCTCTTTTGACGGCATATAAACGATTTTTTGAGATAAACAAAGATAAAGACGATGCCGTTGAGCGTATTTTGAATATGTTGGATTAGTGTTTTTAATCAATTAAAAACTCTAAAAATGATAGAATATTTATATATTAAAGGTGGTACTTATGGATATAGATTTGCTAACCCGCGGTTGCGTAGACCTAATCAGCCGCGCGGAACTTGAAAAAAAATTAAACAGCGGTAAAAAACTCCGCATCAAATTGGGTGCTGACCCGACGAGTGCAGATTTGCACCTCGGCCACAGTGTGGTTTTAACTAAACTTCGCGCTTTCCAGGACATGGGGCATACGGCGGTTTTGGTTATCGGTGATTTTACAGCAGCCGTCGGCGATCCTTCCGGCCGCGACAGCACACGCCCGATGCTTTCCCAAGAGCAAATACGCCAAAACGCCAAAACTTATACCGACCAGGCCTTTAAAGTTTTAGACCCTAGCAAAACAGAAATCCATTTTAACAGCGAGTGGCTGAACCCATTTTTTACCACCAAAGAAATTTTGGGTACTTTAAGCAAAGTTACCTTATCCCAAGTGCTTGAGCGCGACGATTTTAAAAAGCGTATGAAAGCCGGAAACCCGATTTCCGTCTTGGAAGTGATGTACAGTTTATTCCAAGGGCAAGACAGCGTTGCACTTAAAGCTGATGTGGAACTTGGCGGAACGGACCAAATTTTTAATTTGCTCGTAGGTAGACAATTACAAAAAAATAATGGGCAGGAGCCGCAAGTTGTTATGACTGTGCCTTTGCTAGTCGGGACCGATGGCGTTAAAAAGATGTCAAAATCTTATGGTAACTATATCGGCATAAATGATGCGCCGAAGGATATCTTTGGCAAAGTAATGTCAATTTCCGATGAACTTATGATGCAGTATTATGAACTTTTGACTTCTGAAGATTTAGCCGCTGTTAAAGCCATGCACCCTATGGCGGCAAAAAAGAATTTAGCAAAAATTTTGACTTCGCGCTTCCACGGTGCTGAGGTAGGCCAAAAGGAACTTGAGAATTTTGAGCAAGTATTTTCTAAAAAAGAATTGCCGACGGACTTACCTACAATTAAAGCCGAAGGGCATACCTATGTAAGCGTACTTTTGGCGGCTGGTTTTGCAAAAAGTAAAAATGAGGCCAGGCGCTTGATTATGCAAGGCGGAGTAAAATTAAATGGCGAAAAGATTTTGGAAGAAGGCCCCGTCAAATTTGACGGTGAAGCAGTTTTACAAGCAGGTAAAAAGAATTTTATAAAATTAGTTAAATAATGAAGAAGATAATTTTCTTTTCTTTACTGGCGATTTTGATTGCAGGCGGTACAACCGGCTACTTTTTTGTGCATCATTATTTAACGCATGAAGGTGCGCCTGTAACAGTTGAAATACCAAAAGGTACTTCACCAAAGCAAATTGCTGAAATATTAAAATTAAGGGGTGTAATTAAAAGTACACTTGTATTTCGTGCTTGGGTTAAAATGAGCGGTGCAGATAAAATTTTAAGAAGCGGCACCTTTGAATTAAATAAGGATATATCTTCAATAAAAGCAATTTGGCATTTGGTTAATGATTCCGGTACTCCAACATATAGAGTAACAATTTTGGAGGGTTGGCGCCTTGAAGAAATTGCAGATGAACTGTTTAAACAAGGTATTTTAGAGGACAAAGATACTTTTTTGCAGGAGGCAAAAAATATCAGAGCCGAAGGTTTTTTGTTCCCTTCTACTTATAAATTACCTAAAAATATGCCGCCTTTGGAAATTCTGCGGGTAATGTACCAGGAATATGAAAAGAATATTCTGCCGATTATAAACACAGATGCTAATACAACAAATTTAAATGAACAAGAGATTATAACCCTTGCCTCAATAGTTGAGCGTGAGGCCGTTTATAATGACGAACGTCCCAAAATTGCCGCGGTATATTTAAACCGCTTAAAAATTGGCAAACGTTTGGAAGCAGACCCGACAGTTCAATATGCCCTTGGTTATAATGACCTTGAACAGCGTCATTGGAAAAAGGGTTTAACTTACACTGATTTAAAATTTGATTCCCCTTACAATACTTACCGTTATGCCGGCCTGCCGCCTGCGCCGATAGCAAGCCCTAGTTTAAATTCAGTTAAAGCGGTTTTAAACCCAACACCCGATTTTGATGCACTTTATTTTGTTGCAGATAATACGGGCCGCCATATTTTCAGTTCTACTTTTCATCAGCACTTACAAACCATAAAAGCTATTAGGGGTAAGTAGATTTTTATAAATCTTCATATACAAAACCCTTAATAATTTTGTATCATTATACTAAGATGTTATTTTATATTAGGAGGTTGTATGTTTGAAATGTTATACGGTATTTCCGCTTTAAAATGCAGTGAACAATATGCAATGTTCGGCGTTTTAGCGGTTGCGCTTATCGGTTTATGGTATACCTTGTTCCTTAAAAAACAAGTTATGGCCAACGAT
>JAZRHA010000060.1:0-12015 GCA_045644515.1 Elusimicrobiaceae bacterium
ATCCCCTTCTTCCCCTACTTTCCAATCATCACATACTTCACCGTAATCGTTGGCAAAACCTTGTTTGTTTAAACTCTCAAATAATTTGTGAAAATTATGTTCCCTTTGATATGCTTGCCTAATATACTTCTCATCTATAACTTTAATATCACTTTTAATGTTGCTTGTTATACCGCTTGTTACTAACTCCCTGATGTCTTTTATGTCTGATTTGTAGGATATGTCCTCCGTAATTAACTGGCCAAAGACAGATACATTGCTGTTTACAAGCAATGTGAATACTAACGTAATGCAAGTTAGTTTTTTAAAGAATTTAAATATATTTTTTCTCGTCATAAAATTTCCCCAAAAAAATTTTTTTATAAGTCACTCAAAGTACTCCTTATACTCTAATTCTAAACAAAATATCATTTTTCCGCAAGATTATTAAGACCTAGAGCGAAATAGGCCTAAAGTCCCAGTACCTTTTTTTATGTTTGAAAAGCAAAAGGTAAATATGGTAAAATATTTTTAGCATACAGTGTGCTAAAATATGGTTTAGGAGTTAATATGAAAAATTTTAAAAATTTATTTTCAGCAAAGAATATGAGCTTTGTGCTTGCAGCTTTTGTGGGGTTATTTATATGCTTTTTCCCGTTTGGGGTTAGTTTTACGGATATACTATTATCTTATGTAGCATTGTTGTTATTAGCGTTGATAATCCTTATAATACTCTGCCCGGAAAGGGTTGTCCGTTCCTTTATATATACATATTTAAACCTGTTTTATAATATTGAAATTAAAGGAAAACAAAACATTATTAAAACAAAAGGTGCAGCGGTGATTTTAGCAAATAATAATTCCTTTATAGATCCGCTTATTTTGGCAACTTATTTACCGCGTGAAGTGATTTTCTTAACAGACAGTAATATTGCAAACCGCTTTTGGATGAAAATTATTTTAAGATATGCACATCATCTTCCTGTTGATCCTACAAACCCGATGGCAATTAGAACAGTTTTAAACGAACTTGAAAAAGGTAAAAAAATTGTAATTTTCCCGGAAGGCCGCATGAGCACCACCGGCGGTATTATGAAAATTTATAAAGGGCCTTCAATGATTGTTCAAAAAGCAAATGCACCTATTATACCTATATATATACAGAACACGCAATATTCACGCTTTTCTTATTACGGGCGCAAACTCCGCCATAGACCGCATAAGGCAATTATCGTCAATATTATGCCGGCCCGCACTTGGGAATTACCTAAAACCGATAAAACCCAGGAACGCAAATATACTTTTGCCGAAGATAAAATATATGATTTGATGAACAAGATGCGCCTTGACAGTTTTAATACGGAGCAAACTGTTTTTGAAGCATTACTTGAAGGTATATCTTTTTCCAGTATGAAGAGCCGTGCTTTAGAAGATATGACACGCAAAACAGTAACCTTTAGGGGTTTAATAATATCTTCCTTTGCACTTGGTGATAAATTAGCAAAACTTACTAAAGAGGGCAGTTATGTTGGTTTAATGATGCCGAATTTGAATGCTACAATGTTTGCGTTTTTCGGTCTTTCAATTTATGGGCGCATTCCGGCTATGATAAATTTTACCGCCGGGAAAAAGAATATAATATCAGCCATAAAATCTACAAAAATCAAAGAAGTTGTAACAGCCCGTGCTTTTATTGAAAAGGCAGAACTTGGCCCCATAGTTGAAGCACTTGAAGAAGCAAAAATCAAAATTCTTTATCTTGAAGATATTAGCAAGAGTATAAATGCTTTGGATAAAATTGCGGCACTTTTAAAAAGTTTTGCGCCGCGTTTGGGTTATAGGCTTGCTACAAAAAATGATGATCCGGACAGCCCGGCTGTTGTCTTATATACCAGTGGTTCAGAGGGTACGCCAAAAGGTGTTGTTTTAAGCCACCGCAATTTGATTACCAATAAATCGCAAATTTGTACTGCTTTGGAAATTGACTTCAGGGATAAATTTTTTAATGCCTTGCCGCTTTTCCACAGTTTCGGTTTGGCTGTTGGTGCTATAACGCCTTTGATTGCAGGCGGAAGCAGTTTCTTGTATCCTTCCCCCCTCCATTTCAAAATTATTCCTGAACTTGTTTATGACAGAAATGCAACGGTATTTTTTGGAACAGACACCTTCTTTAATGCTTATTGTAAAAATGCACACCCGTATGATTTTCATAATGTCCGTTACGCAGCTGTAGGGGCTGAAAAGTTGAAAGCTGAAACTTTTAATTTGTGTTGTGAAAAGATGGGCATACGTTTGCTTGACGGTTATGGTGCAACGGAGTGTTCCCCATTAATCTCCGTAGGCTCTGATATTTATTACAAACGCGGAAGCGTGGGCCGCTTGGTGCCGGGCATGGAATATCGCTTAGATCCTGTTGAAGGTATTAAAGAGGGCGGCGAACTCGTCTTAAAAGGTGGCAATATTATGCTTGGTTATCTGCGTGAAAGTAACCCCGGCGTAATTGAAGCACCAAAGGACGGTTGGTATCATACCGGTGATATCGTTACCGTTGATGAAAGAGGTTTTATTGAAATTAAGGGCCGTGCAAAACGTTTTGCTAAAATTGCCGGGGAGATGGTTTCCCTTACCGCAGTTGAAGATGCTTTAAAGAATTTATGGCCGGACTTTATGCACGCTGCTTTGCGTGTACCGGATCCAAAACGCGGCGAACAATTATTTGTTTTTACCACTAAACCAAGCCCGAGTTTAGACGATATCAAACAAAGTTTCAAGACTCAAGGTTTAAGTGAACTTTGGGTGCCTAAAAATGTTAAACATATTGAAGAAATTATTTTGACGGGTAGTGGGAAGTTTGACTACGTAAAGATGGAAGAAATGGCCAAACAGGCATAGTTAAGAGGAAAGTTGCAGTTTAAGTTAATTACTAACGGCGTCTTTTGGGCTAATTTAAATTTTTCTACGGGTAGAATTACCCTGCTCCTAAAGTACCGAGAGTCGCTACGCTCCCGTTCTTCTTGGTACTTGTCGTCACAGATAAAATCAAAATTTCCCCAAAAATACTTGCTAGATGTGCGCACACGATTTGGTTTTATTCTGACTAATTTTATACAAAAAATACCCCCCGGCTATACCGGGGGATATTTATTTTAAACTTTTACTTATTAACAAGAGAAGTCATAAGTAATACTAATATTAGCAAGGACTTTGTCAATTTCATTTTTAATTTTATTATATGCTTTATCGCCTGTTAATACATATTTACCAAACATGTTAATAAATTCTTGATTCTCCATAAGTTTTTTGTTTGGTTTTGCGCCTTTTTGTAATAATTATTCACAATAATCATAATACTTATATTCAAATGCAATTTGTAAAGCATTTCTGTTACTTTTATCCTCTAAATTGGGATTTATATCTATTTGTTGTAATAATAATTCAAATGCTTTATCTTGATGAAATATTATGGACATCATTAACGGCGTTTGTAAAGATATAAAATGTTGCTTATTTGGATTGTTTCCAAGTGATAATAAGTATTTTATAACATTTACTCTGCCGTACATTGCTGCTTCCATCATTGGGATTTCTGTTTCCGGCAAATCTACGCGGGCGCCTCTTTTAATAAAATTCTTCATTAAATCTACACGACCGGCACTTGCTGCTGCACTTAATATCGTTTTCTGATAAAATGCACGATTTAGATATTCAGGACTTCTATTAAGTATTTTATTTATTACAGTATCTACTGGAACACCATTTACTGATTTGATTCTCTGTGAATGAGATATCATGTCAAGTAAATCCACAAAATTATATTGTTCGGCAAATACTATAGTCGTTGACAACATAATAAGGAACGTACATATTACTTTCTTCATTCTAATTACCTCTCTTAAGATTAACTTGCTAAAAATATTTTAATACTTTTATAAATAATCTAACAGAGTCTTTAGACCTATTTATTTTTATTATTTGTACCTATTCTAAATTAGGCCTTTTGACCTATGGTAAGTATTTATATATAAAATGCTAGAATCAATAAAAAACCGCCCGGGTTTATAAAAAACTCAGGCGGTAAAACAGAACTAGTAAAAACTACTAACTACTTCTTCTATTTCTTTTCTTCTACTGCATTAAGTTTGACGGTGATTTTTGCATATACCGTCGGTTTAAAATAAATTGAAACTTCTGTATCCCCAATCTTTTTGATCGGATTAAAAATTTCAATATTATTTTTGGAAACTTTATGCCCTAGGTCTGCCAAACTTTTTTGAACGTCTGCTTTCGTTACTGAACCGAAAACAACGCCTTCAATATTTACGGTTCTTTCATAAGTTAACACAATACCGTTAAGTTTTTTGGCTTCTTCTTTTGCGGCGGCAAGATCTGCTTCAATTTTTTTCTTGCGCTTCTCTGCACCGAGTTCCCAATTTTTGAGGGCAGCCGGTGTTGCGATTTCCGCTAAATTTTGCGGAAGCAAATAGTTACGTGCATAACCGGGTTTGACTTCGGCTACTTCGCCGACAGTACCTAAATTTTTAACATCTTTTCTAAGAATAACTTTCATTTTTGACTCCTGTTATAAATTTATTTTTTCGGTAAGCAATAGGCTAAAAAGGCCAAGTTGCGGTCCCTTTTAACTGCCTTTGTTATTTGGCGTTGATGTTTGGCACAAGTGCCGGTAATGCGCCTTGATAAAATTTTACCGCTTTCCATGGTAAAACTTTTGATAAGTTGAATATTTTTATAATCAACGTTGTCGATTTTTTCTGCACAAAATTTGCAGACTTTGCGCCTTGCTTCAAAACGTTTTTTACCAAAGGGGCGGGCCGGCCTTTCGGCTGTGGCACCTTCTTGGGTTTTAGCTGTTTCAGCAACAGGGGCAGCGTTTAATTCTTTATTTTCAATCTTTTCTTCTGACATTTTTATTCCTCTAATTAATTAAAATGGTACATCATCTTCAGCAACTTCAGTTTCTGTTTCGGCTGAAGTATTGGCTTCTTGCGTAGCGCCTGAAGGTACAACTTGAACGCGGTTTGCATTGATGCGAAGATCGCGCCTTTGTTGGCCGTCTTTACCTGTAAACTCATTCATTACAAGGCGGCCTTCAACAATTACGGGTGTGCCTTTTTTGATTCTTTCTTTCAAGCGGTCTGCAAGGCCGGCAAAAGCAGTGGCGGAGATATATGCAACTTCTTCTTTCCACTCATTTGTGCTCGGGTCCATATAAGACCTGTTATTTGCGATGCTAAAAGAGCAAACCGTGCTGCCCTTTTGGGTCATCCTTATATCCGGGTCGCGCGTAAGGCGGCCGGAAACAATAATAAAATTTAATTCCGGAACTCTTGCCATATTATGCTGCTACTTCTGCTTTTTTATTGGCAGGTTTATTTTTGGGTTCTTCGTAAGACATTACGATATTCCTTAAAATTGAATTGTTGAGTTTTAAGGTATCGCCGAATTTTTTAACGAAGTTGGGTTCAGATTTAAACCTGAAATATAAGTAAAAACCTTCGCGGTTTTTCTTGATTTCGTGGGATAAGCGCCTGCGGCCGAGTTTTTCTTCTGAAAGAACTTCGCCTTTATTTGCGGTTATCAAGCCTTTGATTTTTTCAACCAAGGCGGCAACTTCATTATCATTGAGTTGCGGTTTAAGTATTGTTACTGTTTCGTAAGTTTTCATAGTCCTGTTTTTTTCGTAAAAAAAAGCACGCGGGGTATTGCTACCTCGTTAATGCCTAGATATTTTAGGAAATCACCATTAGTCCAAGGAATATCTTTTCCTGTAGATATTGTAGCAAAATTGTTAATGCTTTGCAAGGGGTTTTTATTAAGGCTCACGGTTTCAAAACCGTGAACCTTAATAAATTGTATTATAATTCTGCAAAACCACTTACAACTCCTCTAATAGTCCTTTCATTACCCATACCGTTTTGTACCATATCGTTAATACCGATATTTACTTGTTGTTGTAAACCTTTTTTCTCTTCTAATAATTTCCCGACTTCTGCTGCTTCCTTCTTGAATTGAGCAGTATTTTTGCTTGGGTTTGCATTAAGATATGCAACTCTTTGGTCAATTTCATTTACACGTTTTTGTAAGGCTATGACATTATCATATTCTCTTTCATGACGTATTTTATCAACCTCTTTAGAGAACATTTGACCGCGTTTATTTAATACAGCTTTATCGGTATCATTCATTGTGGAAAGCATCTTGTCATAATCAGACATGTTCTTTTCAACAGCTTTTACGTTACCGAAATCATCTGCATAATAGAACACCGCTTTATTGGGATTACTAGGATGCTTTTCAACGTATACTAAACCATCTGCTCTATCAGCCATAGTCCCTTTAGGAAGTGGAGAAGAGGTATTAGGCATTAAAGAACGGTCAGCATATCTAACAGGCCCTGCCGGTTTTGGTGCTTTAGGAGCAGGTGGTAATTCTGCAGAAGCATTTATAACGCCCCTAACAGCATTATCGCTACCCATGCCATTTTGTACCATATCGTCAATACCGATATTTACTTGTTGTTGTAAACCTTTCTTTTCTTCTAATAATCTTCTGACTTCGGCTGCTTCCTTCTTGAATTGAGCAGTATTTTTGCTTGGGTTTGCATTAAGATATGCAACTCTTTGGTCAATTTCATTTACACGTTTTTGTAAATTGGTAACATAATCAAATTCTCTCTCATGACGTTCTGCATTAATCTCTTTAGAGAATAATTGACCGCGTTTATTTAATACAGCTTTATCGGTATCATTCATATTAGAAAGCATCTTGTCGTAATCAGACATATTCTTTTCAACAGATTTTACATTTCCATAATCATCTGCATAATAGAATACTGCCTTATTAGGATTATTAGGATGTTTTTCAACATAAACTAAACCATCAGCCCTATCAGCCATAGTCCCTTTAGGAAGTGGAGAAGAGGTATTAGGCATTAAAGAACGGTCAGCATATCTAACAGGTGTATTGCTTGCTTTTGCAAGAGTTTCATCAAATTCATCGGTCAATTTAATGCCCTTTGGATCTAATGCTGTTTTCTTGGGTGTAAGTGTGGGAATAGGCTCTGTTGGAAGACGATCAGCAATACTTCCTGCAGCATTTGCGCCATGGGAAACATCAGCCGCATTATCTACAGTTTTGGCCGTATTTGTAATTGGTGTATTTGCAGGTCTGTTTGATGCAGTTGGATTTCTTGGCCTGCCTGTACTTTGCGGTATTTGTTTCATTGCATTAGGATCCACAACCGGGTTAGATCCTGTTTGACCTTTTGCCGTTTTAGGGTCAGGTATATCCGCATTATCTAATTGATTGCCGAAATCCGGGCGCGATGTCATATCACTAATCTTGCCCTCTATATTAGAGTTGCCTTTTGGGGCAGCTGGTTTTGTTACCGCTTGTTTAACAGTGTTTGCATCGGTAGTATTATCGGCCCACGTAGCAACAGTTTTACCGTTTGGTGTAGTGCTCAAAGTGAAAGTTTTTGCTTTTTTGGCTTTCCTTGCTTTTTTGGGCACAGCAACACCTGATGTAATTTTATCAGTAAATTTATTACCAGTTCTGACTGCCTTTTTAACTTTACTGGCTAAGCGTCTTGTTTTGTTAATATATTTAGGGCCTTTAATTACATGTGTCGCTACTGTACCGACACCAAATGTTAAAGCACCGAAGATGAGGTCATCTGCGGCATCATCTAATACAAAACTTATTAATGTTTCCCCTACCAATGTGCTTGTATCCGCGCCTAAATTACCCTCACAAGGATAACATGGAAGGTCCGTTCTTTCCCCTGTAACATTTAATTTTCTGTATGCATCGCAAATCCTTTGTTTTAACATTGCATCGGTTTCGGTAGGGCTTTTTAAACCTGCTAAAACAGCGACACCACCAACTTTCGTTTCATTTACGAATTTAGGGCAGGCTGTAGTTTCATCAGCATAAGAATAATGTAAAATATTAGCTATTTTTTGTTTTTCTTCGTCTGTTAATATTTCAGGGTAATCACTATTGGCCAATGCAATATTTGCTTCAACCCTTGCAACTTTATTTTTAGTTTGATCAAATGCCATTTCTATTAGTGGGTTATATTTATCCATTGCACTGTAAGAATCAATTATGAAAGACATTACTTCGGTGTCTGAGTCAGAATAACTCATTGTTTTCTTATCCAACACTTTTTTTGTGGTTTTTAAATAATAATCTTCATCACCCAGTTCCAAAATTGCCTTTAAAACAGGTATTTTGACCGTAGCATTTGCCTGTTTATCACCAAAGCGTTTTGACTTCCCGTTTGCATCGCCGACATTTTTTACCAACATATCGGTTAAAAGTTTAAGTGCTTGGTCCGTAGCTACACTTTTGGCACCGCTTTGCACCAGGGAATTAAAAAGTTCAACATGCAAAGCAGTTAACATACAAGTATCTTCCCCGCAATTTGCAAACAGTTCGGCAACATCACCGACTGTACCCGGCACTTTGCAAATATCAGATTTACATCTGCTTACATTAGGTAAATTGGCATTTAAAGTTTGCAGGGCGGCTTCTTTTTGTTCTTCAGTTAAATTGCCGGCATATAAGTGTTTCATAATATTTTTTGCAGCCCAGCCTTTATTTATCATATTGGCAATTAAAATTTCTACGTTTTTATCCAAAAATTCTTCGGCTTTTTCCGTGTTTCCTTGTTTGCGGTAACGGTTTGCACTTTCCTGGTTAAATAAATATTGGGCTTGAATATTGCCTTTACCAGATTCTTCCCCCGGAATCAAATCTAAAGGAATTTGTTTCAATTTCTTTTCATATTCACCGGGGCCGGAATAACTTGAATCAAGACTGTGCCAGCATTCCCTTTGTCTTGCTAAAAGCATAGCGGAACTTGATGCCCCTTTTGTAGTATAATTTGCTTTACCGTTAATTGTCTGCAAATACATAATGCGATGGCATTGGCAATCTTTTGTTGCTAAACTATAGTTTTGGCATTGTACAGCACCCGTTACTTGCTTTTGCACTTGTTTTTGAAGTTGTTTTTGCATTTGTCCAAATATATTAACTTGGGACAATAAAACTACGGATATAAATATTAATATTTTTTTCATAAGTCATCACTCTCCAGTTCAAAAGGTTTTTCATAAGTAAATAAATAGTGTAAAAGCAAAGCAATTATCACTATATAAACAGCCAAAGCGAACCCCGTTAAACATAAGTTTGCAAAGAAACCGTTGTTCGCAAAACTCGGCAATAAATTCATTATACCTTTTGCCGGATTGAAGGACAAATTAAATAAAAGTAAAGTAAAAATTATCCAAGTAAATTTATAGTTTTTAAGCAAAAGCCATGCATATTTTAAACTGGCTTTTAAAGAGACTTTTAAGGCGAAAGCCATTTGTATAATAATCAAAGAAACTAACCAAAGTGTAAACATTGCCACCCTTATAATTTCCGTTGAAAACGGTGTCAAAATCAAAACGGTTTTTGTTATCCCGGCCAGTGCTGATATTAAACAAATTACCGCGGCAACGGGGAGTTGCACGGCAAATATTTTTATACTGTTTACAAGTGCCGTTTTGATAAACATTAAAGTATTTTCCTGGCGGATAATTTCATTATTTACGCATAGGTAAACTATAAAGGTAAAAGTCACATTTAATATATAAAGCAAAGGTACAAAATAGCAAACCCAAATAAAGCCTTTGTAAATACTTGCAAAAAAACTGTGGTTTGCAAAGAATATTGCCAAATTAAATTTCTGCACAGGTATGACGAGTATATGCCCCAAAGCCGGTGCAAACACATAAAACATTAAAAGCAAAAAAAGCGTAATGATAAACCAAGCAATAATTAATTGCTTTGTAAAAGACATATTAAACAAAGAATATATTTTTTCTTTCATAGTTTATCCTTACATCTTCCATGCCCTATGAATATATTATAACGGAAATATGAAGATAATTCAAGTGGTGGTTATAAATCTTCTACTGTCGGATTATACGGCTGCGTGCCGGAAACAATTTCAAGCAGCCTTGCATCAGACGGATAATCAATCTTTTCCTTTGCTTTGTTTATTGAAACCCAATCAACTGCAAGGACTTCCGATTCATCCGGTTTGCCGATGCGTACAAGTTTCGTCATCAAATACCATTGTACGGCTTTTTTAATAAAATTCCCTTTTAAGGTAAAAGAGTAGCGCACCTTTAAAAGCGGGCGGATGATTTTTGCACGGTATCCTGTTTCTTCTAAAACTTCACGAAGGGCTGCTTGACGTGGTGTTTCCCCCTCTTCAATATGGCCTTTGGGGAAAGTCCAAATCTTGCGGCCTTTCATGGTTTTTACTTTTATCAGTAAAACTTTATTGCCGTCTAACACCACTCCGCCGCAGGAAAATTCGGGCAAAATCATTATTTACCCCCCAATAATGAAGCGGTTTTGTAAAGTAAATTCTCGTCAAGATAATTTGCGCAAATTTGCAAACCTAGCGGCATATTATTTCTGTCCTTCCCAAAAGGAATACTCAAAGCCGGAATGCCGGCCATATTCGCCGGGCAAGTGAATAAATCGGCCAAATACAAAGTCAAAATATCTTCCACTTCGCCGATTTTGAAAGCGCCGTTTGGGGTTGTCGGCATAATAATTGCATCAACCTCTTTTAATGCTTTTTGGAAATCTTGCTTAATAAGTTCGCGCACTTTTTGGGCCTGTAAATAAAAATCTCCGGCATGCGCACTGCTTAAAGAGAATGTGCCAAGTATAATGCGACGTTTTACTTCAGCACCGAAAGCGGTGCGGTTTTTTAGGTAAGTATCCTCTAAATCTTTAGTATTTTGTGCGGCGTAACCATAGCGTAAACCGTCAAAACGTGCAAGGTTTGAACTTGCTTCGCTTGCTGTTATAATATGGTAACAAGGGGCTGCATATTTCGCGTGCGGTAAAGAAACTTCCTTTATCTGTACACCTTTTGATTTTAAAAGTTCCACCGCTTGTTTAAAAGCAAGGGCGGTTTCCTTTTCAAGATTAGCAACAAAATCAGACGGAACACCGATAGTTAAGTTTTGTTTTGTCTGTTTTTCTTTCGGGCAAGGTCTTGAAGTGGAATCTTTTTTATCTTGCCCCGAAATTACAGATAGTACAAGTTCATTATCCTCAATGTTATTTGTAATAGGGCCGATTTGGTCCGCACTGCTTGCAAAGGCAGTTAAGCCGTAACGGGACACACTGCCGTACGTCGGTTTAATACCAACAACACCGCAGAACGCAGCCGGTTGGCGGATGCTTCCGCCTGTATCGGAACCAAGGGCAACAGGCACCATACCGCTTGCAACAACAGCGGCACTTCCGCCGGAAGAACCACCCGGAACGCGCGCCAAATCAAGCGGGTTTTTGACAGGACCAAATGCAGAATTTTCGTTTGAAGACCCCATGGCAAATTCATCCATATTTGTTCTGCCGACTATTATTGCACCCTCTTTCAGTAACTTTTTAACAACGGTTGCTGTATACGGTGCTTTGTAGTTAGCAAGCATTTTTGAAGCACATGAACAAATATGCCCTTCGTATAAAATATTATCTTTTATGGCAACGGGTACGCCTGCAAGGCGGCCTTTTTTGCCTTGCGGGAGTGCATCAATTTCTTTAGCGCGTTTTACAGCTTCTTCTTCAAAAATTTCCAAGAAGGCATTTAAAGATGGGTTTTTCTCTTTGATGCCGGCTAAAGTTTTTGTAATAACTTCCAAGGCTGTAACTTCGCCCGAATTAACTTTTTTTGCTATATCTGTTACTGTCATAGAACCTTCTTTACCTTTAGGAAATTATCCTGTTTATCGTTGAAAGCCGCGGTTAGTTTGGCGGTATTTTCAAACTGAAAGGGGCTGTCTTCGCGTTTTGGTGTGAAGTCAGCCTGCATAGGCTTTAAAGAAGAAGTATCAACTTTTTTGATTTCTTCCACCCAATTTACTACGGAAGCAATTTGTTTAATAAGTTTTTCTTCCTCTTGTGCAGAAAGTTCTATTTTAGCTAATTTTGCTATTTGTTTTA